>JAPLWX010000050.1 GCA_026396415.1 Microcaldota archaeon | reverse complement strand
ATATTTACAATTTCCTCTGTATATGCCATATGGGGCACCTCCTTGTTTGGTCCAAACAAACTAAGAGGGCGTAGGGCAAAAAGCCCTACGTAGCCCCATTTATCTTGGCTCCATAAGCGCTGTCACGCAACACCTAGGAAATTCCTAGGAAATTTGCCATATCTAGGGCTTAATTCCGATTTTGGTTGCCATGAACCGAATCCTACAGAAGCCATAATGAGACCCCTGCGGAAATAACTATGGCATGGCACTGGACTTCCGCCTGAACGCCCTGAGGCTCGCAATACTGGAGGATTGGGCAGAGCTCGAAGCATATGAGGTTGACGGCACGCTAGTCGTCAGGCTTAGGAAAGCAGATGATAAGATTGGGAAGACGATTCGCTGAGCCTGAGCGCTCTTTCCAGGTTGCGCGCGTTGCGTCAATTTCTGCCTTTAAGCCCGCGCTTGCTCTTGCCAACTGTGACAGCGGCAAGCCTTCTTGCAAGTTTATCCATCTCCTTTCTCTGCGCCTCCTGCCGCTCTTCCATCTCTTTTATCTTCTCCTGGGTGCCCACCTGTTCAACGAAAGTCTTGAGGCGAGCCTTCGGGTCAAGCGGGGTGGCGCATGCCTTGCAGAATTCCGAGTCCCAGGAGTTCTGTGCCTTGCACCTGGGGCATTCACGCGGGGTTTTTACCTTGTCATCCTTCACCGGCAGGCCCCTGGCCTTGCGCTGGAAGTTCGCCACGTCCTCGGGCTTTATGTGCGCGTAGCGGCTTTGCATCCGGGAGTTCTCGCTCCACCCGTATTTGAGCTGCATGAACTGGTCGGGCATGCCCTCCTTCCTGTCATAGGTCGCGGAGGAGTGCCTGAAGAGGTGGCTGTAAATCCTCCGCTGGATGCCCGCGCGGGCTGCGATGCGCTGCACGATGTAGAGGGCCACCTTCCTGTCAAGGTATGGCTTGAATATCACTTTTTGGCTGGTTTTTATGACCGGGAAGAGGAAGGCTTCGCGGTCTTTCCTCTGGGGGTGGATCTTAAGCCAGGCTGCAAGCTCGTGGATGCTGTCCATCAAGTAGACCGGCCGAGGGTCGGTCTTGCTGGCAGGCAACTCAAGATAGGGCAGGTCGGTCTCGAGATGGACGTGCTTGAGCTGCACATTGAGGATTTCAGAGATTCGCGCACCGGTATCAAACAGCAAGTAGAGAAGCGCCCTGTCCCTCTGGTTCTGGCAGGCAGCCAGCATCTTCTTGAATTCATCGACTGTAAGGCAGTCCTCTGGCCTGATTTTCTTGAGCTTGTTCCTGTTCACCTTGAGCCATGCAACCGATTCGGGGAAAGGCGAGCCCTTCTCTGTTCTGCCCGTGAGCAGCCAGCGGTAAAACACTTTTATCGAAAGCTTGGCCCAGTCCTGCCAGCTCTCCCCCTTGTCCTTGTTTTCCTCGAGGTATTTCTGGATGTCCTGCTTGCTTATTTTCTCGTATTTCTTCTTGAAGTGCCGACCAAGGTAGAAAAGATAACGGAGATAGCTGTCCTGCGTGGCGAGTCCCTGCCTGCGCTGGTCGCAGAATTCGGCCTTGAAGCCCGCCAGTTTTTCCTTCTGCGCCGGGAGCAGCTCCGGGCTTTGGAGGTAGCGCTGGATGCGTTCTGCATTTCGCTCTTTTTCGAATTCTTCAGGGCTGGAGGTAGCCATGGCTAACCTCTGACAGGCAAAGTTTTTATCTCTATGTGTCTCATGTCATCATTTATAGGGCATCAGAGTCAAGTCACGTCATCACACGATGGATGGGCATCAGAGTCAAGTCACGTCATCACACGATGGATATTTTGCCCGAAGGCAAAATGTCCAGACATCGAGCAGCGCTCGATGCCGAAGTCAGGGTCGTAATGCTCATCATATGCCGCAATTGTTCTGCCGCGCGGTTATATTAAATCCTCGGGCTTCCTGCCTGCGAGCCTTGCGCGCGCAAGCGTGATGGTGAATGTCTTTCCCTGCTCCTCAAGCAAATGCACGGGGAATATGAACCAGCCATCGCGGTTCACGCGCCAGCCGATGAGGTAGGTGATGCCTGTCACCTCTTCCCATTTCTTCATCGCAGCTGCCTTTTCTTTCGGGAAAGAAAGCGAGCCGGATTCCCATGCCTTGCACTCGATTGCATACTGCCTGCCCTGCTTGAATGCCAACAAGTCGGGCGAGAGCGAGTTCACGCCCGAGCCTGCCGCGCGGATGACTTCGAACCCATGGGTGGAGAAGAAGTGGATGAGCTCGCGCTCCGCGCGCGCGCCTTTCTTGTAGGTGCCGAATGCCATGCGGGGAAAACGAGGAATAAGAATAAGAAGAAATAGGGCGGGAAAAGAGCTGGAAAGGGGGAAGGCAGCCAGCTGCATTGGCAGCTTCAGGATTGGTGAGTCAGGATGCACTCTGTCTTGACCATTCCTCTGAGGCGATTCTTCATTTCTGGATTTTTTATCTTGCCAGAGTCGAGAAGCTCCCGCACCTGCAATGGATCCACAGACGGGTATTTCCCCAGGCGCATGACATCCCAGTAAAGCTCCATCTTCGGGCTTGCGCCTTGCATCAGCTTGTATGTCGCATAATCGGTCGGGTTGCATATTGAAAGCCTGCTCTTGACATTGAGCCATTTGCCATTGATTATCCTGTTGGGATAGGAAACCGCCACTTCCTCGTTGCCATAACTTGCAATCACAACTGGCTTTTTGCCAATGTAGACAACCTCCCGCTCAATCATGAATGGCACGTAGTTGTCGTTTGAGCTGTCCGGAGGATATGGGGACGTGCGAAGCCGCTTCAGGCGCACGTATTTCAACATATCATCCGTATCGAGCTTGGACAGGAAAATTGATTCTTTTCTTGAGCCTGGCTTGATTGGATTTTCGCGCCTGGAGATATATAGCCCGCCATCCTTGCCTTTAACCACATCGCCCGGGGCTTTATTCCATATGAGTTCCTGTTTCATAATTCCACCCTATGTGATTTTTTGTGTGTATATATGTTTAAAAAGAGATGACCTTGAGGCTAGAGAGGTTGGGAGATGGATGCGGGCACTCTGCACTATACCGCGTCCTCCTCTATGCACTCCTCGCACTTGAGCTTGCCCTCGTCCCGGGAAAGCTCCTCGGAGAAGCAGCCGCAGATGTCGCAGATGCCGGTGTAGTATTCGTTGGGCTTGCTCTTGCGGATTTCCTGCATCTCGGAGACCACGTCCACCATGCCCGGGTACACGCGCAGCAGGTCGCCCTCGGTGATGATGCCCACCAGCTTGCCGTTCTTGTCCACGACGGGAAGGCGCTTTATCTTGTTCGCGCGCAGCGCCGATGCCGCGGACTCCACGCGGTCCGACGCCTTTATGACCTTTAGCGGGCGGCTCATGACCGCGGACAGTTTGGTCGTTTTCGGGTCGCGGCCGGTGGCAATCACCTTGTAGACGATGTCGCGCTCGGTGATGATTCCCTTTGCCTTGCCCTTCTGCATCACTATTATCGAGCCGATTGACGTCTTTCTGAGAAGCCTTGCGGCGTCCACCACTTTCTTGTCAGCTGGAAGCGTGAATACCCCGACTGTCATGCACTGCCCTACGCGAACGTCCATTTTCATAGTGACACCCCGGTTTGCGATTCGCGCCCAAAGCTTATAAAACAAACTTCAAATGCAGTTTTCCACGCGATTGAGCATGCGCCTGAAAAAGAGGCACATTCCGCTTTCCTGCCCTTGCTTGCCGTGCGTTCCGCTTCCCTCAATCTCCCTTGTCAGGAGGTCCTTGATCTTTTGCGGGACTGCCTTGTAAGTGTAGTAAGAGCAATCCCTGTTCGGGCCCAACTCGACACGCAGAAGAAATTCATCGCCCTTGAGCGCCAGTTGCCTCAGCGGCCGCCTGTCGTTGGTGAACGGGACGGACGCGTGCATGCCGATTACCTCGATGACCTTGGTTGCGTGGCAGAATCCGTAGTTGTCATTGTGGATGAATGCCAGCACACTGCCGTGCCTGCTGAAATATCGCTCGTAAAGCCCGTCCCTTCTCTCCCAGCCGCCGTGCCTTGCGGCTATGTCGTTCAGTTCGACCATCTTTTTCGCGACGCTTTGGACGCTCATTGTTCTCCCTTCTGCCTTCCTGCTCCAAACGGTTTAAATCAATATCTGGTAAGAAAATAAGCAGGGAGACTATGGAACTTCGCTCGTTCATTTCCGGCATGCTTCTGTTTTTCGCAATCGAGAATTTGCTTCCGTTCGCCGGGGTAAGGGTGAGCGTGTCGCTGGCGAACCCGCTCCTCTCGCTTGTGCTGGGGATTGGCGCGCTGATAATCATCTACGTCCTGCAGAAGCACGGCTAGTGGGATTCAAAGAAAAAGGAAACCTGAACGATTCCGACTTCGGCCATTCGCAACCTAGACTGTGTCCGCATTCCCGGCAGGCTTGGCTTCCATGGACTTGATTTTCGCTTGCTCAACTGCATTCTCCTCCAGAAGCGCCTTGAACGTCTTGACTTCCTTGCTGTTTTTCCTGAAGAACACGCCGTAAACGAACAGTCCGGCGCCAAGAAGGGCGACTGCTGCCCCGGGTGCGCCGAAAAAAATCGCCTGCGCTGGAATGCGTTCTGCGATGTAGGCGGGAACTTGCACAAGCTTTGCCAATGCAGGGATGGAAACGGTGGCAAACGAGGCTCCAAGCGCAAACAGCGCGGCTCCGATTGGGACGACCCATTCCTTGACCCTGTTTTGGTATTTCCTGGCATGCGCGAGAATGCCTTTGTCTTCCTTATAGGTTGTGAGAACCGCGCCCTTAGTTACGATAACGTTTCGCTTTGCTGCCCTGTATGAGTCTCCGAAGGTTACGTGGTTGTCTTGAATGGCTTGCTGGAAATTCTTGGCGTCTTCGTATTCCTTGAGCCGCCTGAAAAATTGCTTGACTGCTTGGGGGTCGTATCCGTTGGATTTTGCATTTAGGGCTACGGACGGCGTTGGCTTTGCATTGGCAGTGATCTGGAACGTTAGCACTTGACACACCTCTTGACTTGGAATATGATGCGAAGTATTTATAAACATTGTATATGTGTGTAAAACCCGGATTTACGCTGTAATCCTATTCGAGCTTCGCTCGGCTCCTGTCGGCTTTCTTACGAAAGTTTCCATCCAGAAGCGCTCCGGCGCTTCTGCCTGCCGAATTGCTACGCAATTCGCCATCCTAGCCGAGCTGCCCTCTTTTTGCTACGCAAAAAGGGGCGCGACCAGAACGGCGAACCGTTCTGGTGCGCAGCAGAACGTTGCGACGTTCTGCTTGCGCCTTTTTCGCTTCGGCGAAAAAGTGCGCGCTCGGCTTCTGTCGATTCACTTACGTGAATCTCCATCCAGTCGTCCCGTCTTTCCTGTCCTCAAGAAGTATGCCCGCATTTGCAAGCGCGGAGCGGATGGCGTCCGATGCGGCGAAATCCTTTTTCTTGCGCGCGCCGTTCCTTGCGTCAATGAGCGCGGCAACCTTTTCCTCAAGGGAGGAAGCGGGGGGGATGCCAAACTCCTTGCAGATTTTCTCAACTGCCGATGCTGTGTCGGGCGCCTTGCCTGCCGCAGCAGGGGCGAGGTTGAAAACCGCCAGGAGCTTTTCAAGCACCGCGGCAGCGGATTTCACTTCGGCCTCGGAAGCGCTTCCTTCCGAGCAGGCGCCGCTTATTTTTTTCGCAAGTGAGAAAAGCGCAGCCATTGCCGCTGGCGTGTCAAAGTCGTCATCCATTGCTGCGATGAATTCCCTTTCCGCCTCCGAAACGGCTGCGGCAAGGCTGCCGCCCCGGCTGGCTTTTGAGGAATAGGTGCGCGATGCCGAAAGCGCGCCATGAAGCGAGGCAAGCGCGCTGCCTGCAGCCTTCACGGCATCCTCGGAGAAATCAATGGGGCTGGAATAGTGCGAAAGCAGGAAAAGCGCGCGGAGGGGCTGCGCGCCGTATTTCTTGAGCCCGTCCTCAATCGTGATGAAGTTGCCGAGCGACTTTGCCATCTTCTCCCCGTCTATGGTGAAAAAGCCGGTGTGCATGAAATAGCGCGCAAAAGGCTTGCCAGTCGCAGCCTCGGATTGCGCGATTTCATTTTCATGATGGGGGAAAATAAGGTCGCGCCCAGCGCCGTGTATGTCAATGGTGTCGCCAAGAAGGGAGGTTGCCATTGCGGAGCATTCTATGTGCCAGCCAGGCCTGCCATTGCCCCAGGGGGAGCTAAACGTGGCGCCTGCTTCCTCGCCAAGCTTCCAAAGCGCAAAGTCCTGCGGGTTTTTCTTCTCCTCGTCCACCTCAACCCGCGCGCCGGCTTTCAGCTTCTCGGATGTCTGGTGGGAAAGCTTTCCATACTCCGGGAATTTTGCGACGTCAAAATAAACGCCTGTTGAGGTTTTGTAGGCAAACCCCTTTTTCTCAAGCTTTTGGATGAGCGAAAGTATCGGGGGAATGGAGCCGCTCACGCGCGGGGCGATGTCAGGCTCCATCACGCCAAGCTCAAGGCATTCCTTTTCAAATTGATGCGTGTATTTTTCGGAAAGGGCGGCAGGCGGGACTTTCCTCTCTTTTGCGCGGTTGATTATCTTGTCGTCAATGTCAGTGACGTTCTGCACGAATTTGACATCATAGCCTTTGAAGAGGAGATAGCGCCTTATGACATCGAATGAGACGAATGTGCGCGCATGCCCGAGGTGACTTTGGTCATATGGCGTGACCCCGCACACGTACATGTTCACTTTCCTGCCATGAAGCGGCGTGAACTCCTCTTTTTCCCCGGACAGCGTGTTTTGTATCTTCAAATCCTACACCATGAACATGCGTACGCCACAGCGGCGCGCCCTTTATTTTCGCGCAGGCGCCTCAGACCACGCGCACTTCCACGCTCTTTTTCGCGTAATTGAGCACGTGCGAGTAGTCGCGGTAGTGCTGGCTCACGGTGAGTTGCGCGGAATATGTGCCTGCTGGCGTCTGGGAGTTTGCGCATATGGAGAAGCTGACCGTCTTTTCCTTCTGCGCGGGAAGCTCGCCAATCCGTATCTCCTTGATTTTCGTGATGCCGAGGTTTTCGAATCCCAGCGACTTTGGGACCTCGATGTTCAGCGACATCATGAGCGGCGCGTCCGACGCGTTTGCCACCGTCACCAAAAGCTCCAGGCAGTTCTCCTTCCTGGCGTTCAGGCGCACGGGCCGAAGCGCGGTTGAGACGTTGAAGGGCAGCCCTTCGCGTGCCGGTTCCTCCTTTTTTCCCATCAGGCTGTCAAGAATACCCATAAGACCATTCCTCCTACAAATGCTCGTTCCTTTCCTTGCTTTCCAGCATGAGATGCTCACTTTTTCTTTCCCTTCCTTTTTTTAGGCTTTTGCATCGCCTGCGCCTTTTTGGGCGCAAGGGGCGGCGCCACTGTCTGCGCAGAGGAATCCGAAATCCTCTGGAAGTGCGGCACATCCTCAAGCGCGAGGGAGAAGAAAACATACAGGATGCAGAAAAGCGATGCGGCCTCGAAAATGCTGGAGGCTATGCGCGCGGCGTCCGGCGACATGCCAAGGGGCACGCCGAAAAGCTCAAGCGAGAAGCCCAGGGCAAAGCCCAGCGAGGCATACCCCAGGAAATAGGCGTGCTTCACCGCGCGCCATTTTGTGAAGAAGAAATGGACGGGGAGCCGGCTCTTCGCCGCGTTCCAGTAGTGGCGGTAGTAGATGAAGATGAAAAACGCCAGCCAGGCGAGGAGCGCCTTGACGAGCAGGAGCGGCGAAAGCAGGTCGGATGCGTTCAATGGGAGTGCCATGCTGCCTTTTTGAAGGCAAGTAATTAATGCGTTGCGTCTGCGGCGAGGTGCGAGAGATAGCCCAGCAGGAATGCGCCTGACGCTAGCGCGCCGAAAACCGCGTAGCAAACCGCAGCGGCAGCAAGCGCAAAGGGCGCGCCGTGCATGGTTCCCCTGTGGCGCGGGCGGATGAGCAGGTCAAGCGCGGCAAGCACGCATAATATTGCAATGAATGACAGGGCAAACTCCCGCCAGCCGCCGCCTTTTGCAAACGAGAGAAAATAGGCGGCTGCGAGAAGCGCGAGCAGCGCCACCGCGTAAGCTGCCTGCGAAGCCTTGCTGTTCCTGATGTCAAGGTCGGGCAAAAGCGAGGATGCCGCGGATATCGCGCAGAAGACGGCTGCATCCGGCAAGGGAAATCGCAGAAGGAAGGCTGCAAACGCGCCGCATGCGACCCCTATGAAAAGATGCGCACGCCATTTCATCCCATCGCCCCATGGCTGCCTTGGCGCGCCGCGCGACTGTGGCGTGCACGCCAGTTCATATTGCCACCTCCTGCGCCCAGGCCAGGCAGCCCGGATGCGGCAATGCGCACGCCAGTTCGTTTTGCCAGCCGCCATCGCCAATCCGCGCCCATGCCCGCGCGGCAGGCAAACGCCCTATGCCGCGTCAGTCCGTGCTTCTCAGGAAAGAGGAGAAATGCCTCTTGTAGTGGCTCAGGTGGTGCTCCTGCTCCTTCTCGGACATCTTCATGAGGTTGGATGACAGGTTGAGTATCTCGTGGTACGCCTCGCCGAACGCGCCTTCCGCGGCAAGCACCTCGTCTGGCGTGCGGCACTCCGTTGCGTCGCAAAGCATGGCAAGGTAGCGAAGCTGCGCCAATGCCTCCTCGCCGCGCGCCGTGAGGCGCGCCTTTTGCCGCGCGCTGCCCCTTATGCGCTTTTTCGCCGATGCGAACATTGCAAGCAGGTATTCGTATATAGAGGTGAAGACGCCTTCCCTTCGCGCGGAGGGCTGCGTGCGCGCTGTGGCCATCACGGTGTCGAACATCACATTTGCGGACGCCTCTGCCTGCTCGGGAAGCAGGAGCCTTGCCTCGCGCAGCGGGTCGATGAATGCGTCCTCGCGCTCCAAAGGCGTGCGCGGGAACTTGGGCTTGCGAACCTCTGATGGCTCGCGCTCAAGCTCAATCTGCTGCTGAATGGCCCGCTGGGGGCTGGAAATCATTTCCATGCTGGTCGCGTATTCGTATTTGCCGGGAAGGTTTAAATATAGAATGTCATATAAACATGTAGAGGCGTGTATGATGCATATTGTGCAAAGATGTGGCTTTTTCAGGGCAGGTGCGCTTCCCGTGCCAAAAGATAAATCAACCTCAGGGGCGATGCTATGAAAAAGAAAAATGAGTTCGTCGTGGAGAGGAACAGTTTCTATGCAGACATTGGGCGTCTGGTGGAAAACGGGGATTACGCGGGGTGGTTCACCGACCACATCGCAAAGGACTGCATAGCGTTTTTGCCATGGAAATATGGCTCCACCAAGGATCCGCAGGAGCGCTTTGTGCTTGCCATGCAGGCAGACAAGGCGAGGCAGCTTTACTCCATGTTGGTCTATTACGCCTACCCAAATAGGCCTGAGTTTCGTGAGAAAATCGACTCAGACCGCGAATTGTCAGCGAACTTCAAGATGGTAAAGGAATGGCTGGACCGGAACCAGGGCAAGGCGGCAATTGACTATGATTTCAGGTACATGAAGGGCGAAGGGAGAGCTTGAGGTGACCATATGTTCATTTTCCAATTGAAAAGCCAGCTGCCAAGCAAGAGCGTGGAGATGCCGGATGGCTATTTTGCAGCCAATGCAGCAGCCATGAAAACGGAATGGTTAGGCGCGCGCGAAAAGATAGCGGACATAAACGGCAGGATAAACGGGGTACTCACCGGGAAGGAAACCAGCAAGACTGCGCTTGCAGCTGCGATAGAAGACTTGAAAACGTACATCAATGGGACAAAATTCCTCAGGAACGACACAAGCCTTACAGATGCCCTTGGCCTTCTCAGGAACCAGGCCAGGGTTGTTTCAGACGTGGAAAACACGG
The DNA here is from genome assembly GCA_026396415.1 of Microcaldota archaeon. Classification (GTDB taxonomy): domain Archaea; phylum Micrarchaeota; class Micrarchaeia; order Anstonellales; family Anstonellaceae; genus UBA10161. The sequence goes on along the minus strand of JAPLWX010000050.1, from coordinate 96,679 downwards.
CTACACTAGTGCAGTGCTTTATCGACATGGATTCGCGCGCCAAGTATTTCCAGATGAAGCTGGATGCATACATTGTGCTTTCAGACATGATGGCGGACCTCAAGGCAGGGAAGCTGCAGGATGCGCAGAAAAAGCTGGACAACGGGCGGACAATAGGCGGAGGGCAGGGCGTACCCACGTATGCCGATGTCTTTTTGGGGACATTGAACTCGGATATTGTGGAGTATGGTTTCAACAAGGCAATCAAGGCAAATGACGCAAAAAAAGCAGCAACATATTGCGAAATAATGCAGAAGGAGATCCGGGATGTCCAGCTTTGGGCGGCAGGCATTCAGCTTCCAGAGGTCGTGGTAGTGGACATGGAGTATGAGACCCCATGGGGAAAGGCTTCGGGCTATATCCCGGGATATGGGCCTGGACGAGACTTTGTCAAGGGCATAATCAAGCTCTGCGACGGCAATCCTGACAATAACACATACGGAGCGATATTGATAGGTGTTGGATTGGTAGGCTTGGTGCTGGACATTGCCTCTCTGGTCACTATAGGAAGCACCAGCGCCCTGAAGGTAGGCATGAGGAAAATCATGATGGCAGGCATTGCAAAATGGTCAAAATCCTACACTACAAGAAGGGCGATGGTCACCCTGTCAAAGGAGTTCACCACTGATGAACTGAAAGCGATTACAAGGGCGGCAATGCACAAAGCGGCAAGGGACATAGTCGAGGGAGAGCTGCCGCGCGCCATAGGCAGGGATGTTGCAAAAGTGGCAAGCGGGGAGATTGGCTCGGACCTTTTGGTCAAAAACATTGTGAGAGACATGGTGCAGCAGGTGGTGGAGAAGCTTTCCGAAAAGACAGGGAAGCGCCTGACGAAGGACCAGCTGGAGGCCATCGTAGCAAAGGAAACCGAGACGCTGACCAATTCGATTGTTGCCGACATGGCGGGCAAGGAGTTCAGCGAAAATGCGCTCAAGGCAGCCATCAGGCGCCAGTTCAACAGGAAAGCAGTGGCAGCCATATCTGAAAAAGTCACCAAGACCGTGATCAAGACAGCGATAGCAAACGAGGAGAATATGGCCAGATTCGCATTGAAAAACATGCTGTATGAACCAATGACCAAGCGGATTGAGGAGGCTGTAAAGAAAATCAACGAGCCTGCCTGGATCAAGAAAATCTGCGAGGTCGCTGTGAAAAAGGGCAAGATAGTGGACGTCACGGAGATGTTGCCTGCCTTTGGTACAGAGCTGAAAGCGGCGTTTAAAAAGGCGTTCAAGGATGTGCCTGACGAGATACTCAAAAGGGCGGACATGAATGGCTTGATAGACGACGCCCTTAAGGTAATTACAAAGGAAGTGAATGCCACAAAGGGTGTAATCAACAGTGCGCTTTTGGAGGGCATTGTAAAGGACGACGTGGCACTAACGGGGACAATCATAACTGAGGCAATAGACAAAGAGGTGCGCAAGGAACTGATGGCCCAGGCGGCAAAAGCCGTGCTTGCCAATGCGCCTGAAGAGCTGATAAAGAACGCAACAAAAGACGGTGCGGGGGAACTGACTCGCACGATGCAGGGGGAGATAGTTACACAGCTGAAAAAAGCAGGCTTTGGCGAGGAGGCAGTGGCAGACGTCCTGAAGGACCTGCCGCTCCTGCAAGGAATAGTTGGAGAACAGGCTGCGCTGGTTGTCAAAAACGCAGCAGGAGGCTCGCTGACAGCCACTGCAAAGAAGATGCTGAACGAGAGCCTTGATTATGACTTGGAACTTGCAAGGATTAACGCAGGCGCTTTTGGAACGGGAATTATCTGGCCCTCCTGGATTATTGCCAAAGGGCCCCGCTATGGAGGAGGGGTGGCAGGCGGCTTCATAGGGGATGGCTTCAAGGGCTTTGTAAAAACTACATCTCCGTGGAGGAAAGAACTGGGCAAGAGAATCATGTTAACCGACCTCACCTATGTCGGCGTAGGCAGGGGACTCCATGGTGCGGCTGAAGCCACTGACAAGTGGCTGCTGAGCAAGCCAAAGATACTGCCAATGAAATATGCAGAGGTGCTGCCTGGAAGCGAAGCGATTGACGTGATGGCCAAAAGCGCGTTTAGGGACTCGCCGCTGAACGGGAAAATTTATTTCAAGGTTGACGGAGGGGAAATCAGGCAGCTTGATGTGGTGAACGGAAATGTCAGGAGCGAAGTCCCGTTTGCATTCGGCCGCCACAGGATTGAGCTTAGCCTGTCAAAGGGCATGGATGACAAGTCCATTGTGCTGCTTAACATCAAGCCGCCATACTTTGATTATGAGAATGGTGCGGTTGTGCTTTTCAAGCCAAGCGGCGCGCGCCTTGCAGGCCAGGAGATTGAGATTGCCTCGAGCAAAGGGAAATATTACTGCAAGACCGGCGCCAACGGGGCAATCCCGGCGATAAAGGATGCGAAGGGAACGGTTGTGTTCCCTGTTGATGGTGCCATGTATGAGATACGCCCGGTTGTCGGGAAGGCAGGCAAGACGCCGATCCTGGGAAGCTATTGGGGCGCCATAACGGTGATCAACGGCAGGGTTTCAGTGAACCTGCCGCCGGGGCAGGCTGCACCGGCAAGCGCCCCGGAGCAGTCGCAGGGCGCGGATTTGCAGAAAAAATTCAACGCCATAATTGACGCGGCGTCAGGGGACTACGGGGAGCTGTGCGGAATGCTGAAGCAGAATGCCAGCCTCAGGCAGCCCTTGGCCGATGCTGTTGACAAGGTGAAGGCTGCTGGGAAGGTGGGCGATGCAGAAGCATCAAAAGATGTGATAGGCTATCTTAAGTGCCTGCCAAAACAGGACGAATATTCCGCCCAGCTTGGGAAAATAGCTGAAAAGGGCCTGATAACGCTTGCTGAAATCGAAGGCATGCGCCTGAATCCGAAACAGAAAGCAAAATTGGTCCAGATAAAAGAAAAAGGCTGGACCAACGCCTTCCTGGGCAAGGTAAATTACATTTATTTGCGCGGAAAAACCGACCAGCAGGCAGTGGAAACGATAATTAACGCTTTCATAGCATCGCCGCTGAAAACTACGCTCGCAATAGAGTAGGAGGATTGCCATGTTTTTGTTCCAGGTAATGATAACCGCAAAAAGCGACTCAACGCTTTACGCCGCGCTAGCCGGCAAGAACGAAGCGGAAGCGCTAAGGAACATCGGAATACTCAGGAATGACCTGAAAGGCAGCCCGGCAGCGTTGAGGCTGCTGGATAACATACAGACACTGATTGAGGCGGAAAGCTGGACCTCTGCGCAAAAGAAGGCTGAGGAGCTGAAGCCTGAGATTGCCAAGGCCAAGATGAACCAGCCTACCAAGCGGGAAGGCTTCACAATCACGCTTGAGACTGCCAATGACAAATTCAGCAAGGGCAAGTGGAAAGAGGCTGCTGACGAGTACAAAGCGCTGCTGGATGGCAACAAGCTGGCAGGGAACGGCCTGAAAACAGCGCAGATGAACCTTGCGCAATCATACTTCAAACTTGGCAACTACAAAGGCGCAGTGGATGCATACACTGCTGCGATTGACGGCGGGAAACTATCGCAAAAGGAGCTTGCGGCAGCCAAGTTTGTCAGGGGAAACGCATACTATGACATGAAAGAAAATGAAAAAGCCCTAGCAGATTTCACAGGTGCTATTGAAAGCAAAGCTTATGATGGCACCAATGACATGCCAAATTTGCTCTATGACCGCGGACTTGCCTATTTCTACCTTGGCAAATACGAAGAAGCAAAGGCTGACCATGGAAAGGCGCAGGGCCTGTATGCGGAAAAGGCGGATAAGGATGATTGCGCAAGCCAAATAAAAAAATGCGATGAGGAAATTGCCAAGAAAAAGCCTGAGGAAACGCTCACTGCGAAACAGTGGAGCGACAAGGCCATGGGCTGCTGGAAAACCTCCCCGGAAGAAGCCCTTAAATACATCAACAAGGCAATCGGGCTTGACCCAAGCAATGCTGGCTACTATTCATCGCGAGGCTCGTTAAATCTGCAGATGGGAAAAAACCAGGAGGCGCTTGACGACTATAACAAGGCAATCGGGTTTGACCCTGAACTTGGGAAGAACGAAGCCATTTCAGCCTGTATTGCAACTGTAAAGGCGAGACTGAGCCAGCCTGCTGAAAGCACGCCAACCCTGGTGCCGCGCACAAGCATTGCGCTTGCGGACCTTGGGCTGGGGAAATACTACAACGACGTTGACAATAAGTTCGCTGCCGATAGCGGCTATGACAAGGATGCCCTGCTTGCCAAGGTGCTTGACTACGCAAAGGACAATGTCAAGGGCTTTGGGGACTGGCGCGACGGCATAGAGGGCTGGTCGGGCGATGAGGGCAGGATGGCGCTCATAAAGTCAATGTACCTTCTTGCGTTTGGCCGCGGCTTGGGCAACATGACAGCGTCACTGGACAGGGTGGGAGACGTAGATTCCGTGGTGGATGCGGGAGATATGCTGCAGGCGCTTTGGAATGGCACTGAATCCAAGGTTTCTGGGGCAATGACCGCCACAACCAAAGGGACTACCGGGATAAGCGACAAGCAGAAGAGCTGGTGGGCGAGCAATTTCAGCGAAATCATAACGCAGGACATCCTGAAAGGTGTGGCTGACAAGAAGGAGGCGCTGAGAAAGGAGGAAGAAAAGAAAAAATTAGCGCAAAATGTGGAACAGCCGGGCACTGCGGACGCATATACAAGCCTGGACGCGTTCAAGAGCGACTGGCGCGTGTCGTCGGCTGCCGGGATATTGGGCGGCAATGTGGATTATGAAACCTTCAAGGATGCAGCAACTGGCAAATATATGGTTGCCAGCGCAGTGGCCGCAGCCAAGAAAAAGGTGGACGGCACTGAGAAGAAGGAAAACCCGGTGCGGAATGCTGCATGCGACGCCATCGAGGCAATCGTGGGCGCCGCAAAGGAGATGCCTGACAATAGCGTGCAGCTCACAGGAGGCATTGACAACGGCGCTGCGCTGGATATTGCGGTGCAAAGCGGCATTTTTTATAGAGGCAATGCCCGGGCAGATGTGAGGAATGCTGCCAGGAAAGATGACCAGCGTGTCGGGGGCGAAGTGTTTGAGTTCGATGGAAAGTTTTATGCGCTGGCCGCGAGCGCCAAAACAATAGCCAATGTGCCAGATGAGCTTAAAAGAAGGGTGGGCGCGGATGGCTCCGGAATGGATGCCAATGTAAAAGCAGTGGGCAGGGCGATGGCAAGCAAGCCGCTCGAAATCCCGGCTGTGCAGGATGCGCTGAGGATGAGCCTGCAGAAGGACCTGGAAGTTCTGAAGGTCGTGGATGCCTCCGGCAATCGCCTGGTAAACTTCGAGGCAGATGCCACCAACAAGGCAATCACGGATTACTTCACGAACAAAAAAAGCCCGCCAGACATAAGGCTCCAGCTGGCAGGCATTGCGCTTGCATCAAGGCAGGTTGCGGTTGAAAAATCCATGCGCACTGCAGAGGAGCTGGCCATGGGCGAGCCGGCTGTGCTGGCTGCAATAAACGCCAAGTGCGCCAATGCGGCAGACAGGAACGCTGAAGCGCTCCTGGTTCTCAAGTATCTCAATGACAATGCCGGGAAGCTATCCCTCAAGGACGCGCTGGGCAACTTTTCAAAGGACAAGGCGCTTGATGCCATAAACAACAAGTATAAAGTAACGGCAGTGGAGAAAAAGAAAGAGGAAGAAAAGAAGGCCCCTGCGCCGGTTGTTGCCATTACCAGGGAGGCATATGACAAATTGGATGTTGCCGGGAAGAAGCACGCGATTGGGGATTTTGTCACAAGCCAGACCGATGCCGACTGGGAAAAAGCGCAGGAAGCGGTTTCCGGCAAGAACAAGAAGATGGACAATGGGAAGATAGAGGATAATCTGAAGTATCTTGTCAGCCTAACAAGCGATAAAATTTTCGAGGATAACGGCTCCAAGATGAGCGCGAGGAAGATAGTGCTGGAGCTTGACGCCCATGAGAAGGAGCTGGAAGCGGCGAATGCCCCGGCAGGCGGAAAGGCAAGCATGCCTGAGCTGTACAAATTCATCGCAGCAAACAGGGATAAAATCGACGAAGAGCTGCTGAAAAACAAGATAAACAATGCCCAGATAGACAAAGCCGCAGCGGATGCGATAATGAATGAGTTTGTGGCTTGGGCGAGCACGGCAACCGATCCGATAATAATCGACATCATCAGGCAGATTTCTACTGTAGAAGAGCTTGCAGGTAGGGCTATTAAACATTATGAATTGAGCAAGTAGGTGGGCAAATGGCATTTGGCACTAGGCAATTGAAAAACCTGGACGACGTGGGGGATGTCGAGGTTTCCAGCAACCCGGTTATCAAAAAGATTCTTGATGGCATAAAGAATGCCAACAGCATCAAAGAAATCAGGAATGGATTAAAGGATCTCTACCAGGGCGCAAGTGATTTGTGTGCCAAGGACAATAGCAACAAGAAGCTATTGGATTATGCGAAAAGAGTCTATCAGGAGTCAACAGACATCATAGATGGTGGTGTAAAGAAAGGCTTAACTGAAGCTGTGATGCTTGACAATGTAAAGAAAAACATCGCAAGCGTTGACAACGAATTCTGGCAGCCTGTAAGCACCCCGTCTCAAAAAAGCAAAGAAGATGGCTTCTCGCTTCGAATAGAGAGTGAATATAGCGAGAGGATGCAGAAAATCAAGCAAACATTTTCCATGCTGGAGAATTACTCAGGTATGGATGACTTGGCTGGGCTCATTGCCATAGATAACGTATTGAACGGGCAGATTGCCGACTTGAGGAAGTTTCTTTCAGAGAATGGCGGGGACAGCAGGGATCCTGTAAAACAGGACAAAGCTAGAAAGCAGGAAAATAATATGCAGACGGATTTAACCGAGATGGCAAAAAATTCCCCATACTTCAGCAGGTCTGTTAAAGACGGGAAATTTGACAAGGACGAGCTTTATATAGCAATAACGACGCTAATCAATACCGTTTCAAGCATGAATGCAATCGATTCAAAAATAAACATTTTCACCCAGAGTGGAAAGGCGAACCTGCCGAATGTCGCGCGTGACCCCGCCTCGGGGGCAAAGATAGAGGACTTCCAGAAAATCGGCATTGTCCTATCTGGGTCCGACCTTGTGACTATCAACGCAATGCTGGACGGGGCTACAATTGACATTAATGTGGCTTCTGTCAAATACACGATGACGCGCGCAGGGAATTCCATACAGATTTCGCGCGGCACCACCCTTTCGCCTGATGAAAAGGCGGATATCCAGATAAAGATAGGCGACCTCAAGGACCACCAGGCGGCCCTTGATTATATATGCGCCATGAGATACGGCGCAACCGGGGAGGGGTTTGACCCGGCGTACCTGGCGCTCGGAATCACGCCCAGGGCTAATTCCAGCGTGGGAGACCGCTACACAGCCCTGGCAAACGAGATTCTTGATTCTTATAAGAAGGTGGGGGAATATGCGTCCAAGACCGCCCTTATGTTTCCACGGGCCTATTCTGTTCTTGTCTCTTCCAAGGTCGATGTGAAAAGGGCGGATTCGCTTGTTGAAACCAGGGATGCATTCGACCCATTTTCAAGGCTCGCAATGTTCAGGACTGTGCAGGATGGGGGCATACCCGGTAGCATAAGCGACAATCTCCTCAGCCAAATGGTGCTGAGAGCCAGCTACATGCCGGTATCCACCGCAGGGCTTCTCCTGGGAAGCGAGAGCTTCTTCTATACGCTTGCATTGATGCCTGATGACGGCCTGCGCCAGGCTGTTTTCAACCAGGCAGCCATGCTGATTTCAAACATGTATGCAAACACCACAAATGCAAACGGAATGCATCAGAATTATACCAATGCGGGCAGGCTCATGAAAAAATTCGAAACGCTGGGCGCAAGCGGTACGCTGGTGAGCTCCATTGATACAAAATACTTCTACGGCTTGGAAAGGGGCCACATCGGCATCAAAACGCCAGGGCAGGACATACGCTTTGAGAGAATGTATGACATGTCCACACTGGAGAGCTTTGCAAGGTCAACCCTCCAGCCGACTTCCCTGACATGGAATGCGTACACTCCAGAAGTAGTTCCAGGCAGCAGATACACGCCGACCAGTGCCAAATATATTTTCGACCAGGCTCATGGAGAAAAGCTAAGATATCTGAAAACAATGCCATCGGCAAGGTCACTGACAGTGGATTATTCGCCTAACTCCCTAGACATGCAGGCATCATATGGAATGATAATTGGCAAGATGAGCGATGCTTACAACGCCATATTGAAAGAAAAAATAACCAAGCTCAGGGTTTCAAGCGCAAGCGGAGCTATACAGGGCAGCGGCACCTCGCGGGGAGGCAGCGGCACTTCATGGGATGAACAGGTCTGGATGCAAGGATATGTGCCTGGGCAGAACATGTACCTGGAATCATTCCAGAAATGGAGCACTGAGGAGGGGAGCAAATATGCGCCAGGGCAGTTCTCCAAGTTCGACCAAAGCAAATCAACCGAGATTTTTGTAAACTCGCAGGCCAACCAGATGAATATCCTTGGCACCAATGTCTGGCAAAGCTTCCTGACCTACACTCAAAACAAGCAGACAAACATCACGGACGATGGCGGCAACCCGGCCACGATAGGTGGCCTTACTGATGAACAGATGAACAGGCAGATTAACGCGAGCATCAATTCTACGTTCCCACTGTCACGCAACGGCACCATGCTGGTCAACATAACAGAGACAAAAAATGCTGAGAATCCAGTGGCGACAGCGACCGGAGCGGGCAAGGAGACCACGGAAAGGTATGACATAGACATATATGTCAAAAAAGGAGAGACCTGGGACCACACCATACTCAAGGGAAGGTCACGGGAGTACATGGAAAGCATGGCAAATGGGACCCAGACTTTAGGAGACGCTGTACACGAATATTTCACACAGCTCTATTCGGAGCTGGGAAAACGCACCACCGTTGATGCTGCGGTTGAAGTTGGCAAGCAAAAATACGACTGGGACAAGAGCAAGACGGGCATAGGGACCGATAACCGCCTTGGCGTGATGCTGATTATCCAGCCAGGAATAAATGCTGCCGTTGCAGGAGGAATGACCACCACAGGGGACAAAGTCGTGGCGGGAGCGATTCAGGACAAGTCAAACGTCGTATATGGCGGGTTTTACTCGCTTTCAGACCTGGACATAGCCACGCCCACCACGGGCAATTCCGGATCAGGGCTCTATCCATTTGGCATGAATAACTATTACATGCCAACCTATGAACTTGATGAAAAGCAGCCAAAAAGCACAAAGGGGAGAGTTTATGTCGGAGACGTAACATGGCTTGCGCTGCAGAATTTCAGGGCGTCATTATTTGGAGGCTGGAAGACAAGCGAGAGAGGGGTCATTGCAGGAGAGGACTTGCGCCTCAAAAATGCCAATATTTCGTCTTTCATGAGCTTCGACTCGACCGGGCACATACTGAACGGCATTGTTTCGGCTGGAGGAAAGACCGAGCGCGTATTTGGCATGGACAATGTCAACCTGCGAGGGCACATCTATGCATTGCAGGCGAAGGGAGGATTATTGTTCAGCTCGGATCCGACGCTGAGTGCGTTTAAGGATAGGCTTGACGCATATGGCTTGCAGTCTTCCGTGCTTACCAGCGAGGATGCTGCGGCAATCGGAAGCATGCACAATGATGGCGATGTGCGCCGCATTAAACTTGACGGAAAGAAATACCTTGTTATGATGAAAGAGGGCAGGCTGAACATGTACTCGGACAATCCGCAGGAGCTTGGGGCGGCGGTATCTTACAGAGTCGGAAAAGGGACAATGACTATCACATGCAACTTGAGGCCTGAGCAGTGGGGAAACGCCACCATAGACGACATCACACTCAGAAGGATTGTGGACAATTCGCAGTCCATTGTGGACTATGTGAGCAAAATCCCTGCGGAAACCCTGCTTGACCTTAAGCTCCGCGAACCCGTGATGCGGGAAGTGCGGGACAGGGTGAGACAGGTTGTTGCAGAGGCGATTATGCTCAACCCGACGAACGACTTATACAAGAGCTTCCTCAACAACGTGTCAGTCGGCTATCGCGACGCTAATGTGGACTGGGCGGTCACAGCTTCAACAACCGACGATGCCCGGACCTTCCTTACTGGAATGTTCAACTTCAAGGACAAGGTGGGTATTATCGGCGGATGGAAACCCGCTGGAAGCCTAAAGCCTGAAGGAGTAGACTGGCTGGCTGGAGGCAAAGCCAGCCTAGGCAAGGGCAATACCGCATTCTCCATCTATGTCTCGGAAACAAAAGACAAGCGCATACTCGCGAATGCCGATTTTGCAAACATCAAGATTGGAGCAGCGGCGGCTAGCGTAGGGAAGGACTATTACTGCATTCACGTGCTGGCAGGACCGGTACCGCTGAGCGGAATCGTGAATATAGTGTCAGTAGGAACGACCGGCGGCACCCTGAAAAGCCAGGAATATGGCTTACGGGCGGCTCTCTGGGCGCCTGTTTTCCTGACCGCGATATACAGCCACACACAAATGCCAGGGATGAACAGCGACTTGCTGCAGAACGCCCTGTACGCGACTGCAAACCAATACGGGCTCTTCCCCGAGAAAATAAACATGGACAGCTTCCAGGCTGACCTTTACTTCAAGACCGGGAAGCATTCCTCCTTCTCCGTGACGGGGCAGATGTTCAAGTTTAGAGGAAAGGAAATGCCCTGGGATTTCTACGTTGCTGGAAAATTCATCTGGAATCCTTAGAGAAAAAAGAAGTGGACCCGGGGGGATTGACGGCTCAGCCGGCAAATCTGCGCCAGCAGAACTTTCGAACCCCCGGCCTCCTGATTTTTTGAAAACCCCTCGTTTCGCTTTTCCGTGAACGCTTTTACGAGCGAGCGTTTGTTCGGGAGCGAGTAAAAGGGTCCTTGCAAATCAGGCGCGCTACCACTGCGCCACAGGCCCACATTTGGTTTTCTTGTGGGGGTGAACACAGTCGTCCGAAGACGACTTGTTCACAAGTCGAACGGCGTACCGTTCGACTGTGTGAACCATCAGGGGGATGTACATTTTCCTTCGGAAAATGCATCAGACATCGAGCGAAGCTCGATGCCGAAGCAAATGTCGCGCTTCTGCCCCCTAGGGTGCCACAGGCCCACTGCTGTCTTCTTGGAAAATAAAGGCTTTTTATATATGCGCCCTGCAAGGCTTTGCTTATGGGACTGATGGACCTGGTATCAAGCGCGCTTAAGCCCAAGCCGCATGCGGACAGGAAGGCAAAATGCCCCAAATGCAGCGCCGACGTGACTTTGGGCATGGAGCGCTGCCCGGCGTGCGGCACGCACATTGACTCGATGTTCAGGATAGAGTGCCCGAAATGCAAGGCTGCAAACGACCTGAAGGCGGAAAAGTGCACGGAGTGCGGCTATCCTTTGTCTGAGCAGCGCGCGCCAAGAGGGAAGGAGCAGTACCGCTGCCCCATGTGCGGCTATGTGGCAGACTACTACATGATGTCCTGCCCAGCCTGCGGCGTGAGATTCATCTGATTCCAAAATTCAACTTTTTGAACATGAGTTCATTATAGCAAACCAGCAAATTAGTTCGGCACTCCGCGCAGAGTGTTACGAAGCTGGTTTGGCAAATAGCAGTCCATTTTCTTTCATGGACTGCTATATTTTGAATTGAGGCTTGGCTTTCGGGTGCTGGCCAGCATCAGGCGCGCCCCAAAAGCCAGTCGGATATCCCTTTTTCCCCGAAAATGAGCTCTGTGCTTGCTTTCTTGTGAAGCGAAGAAAACTCTGAAAGCGACTTTGCTTCCCTTTGCGGCGGCTTTTCATCCACGCATACGTTTATTGCGTGCGGGCGCAGCCCCTCTTTTACGACAAAATCCACCTCGAAGCCATTGGAATAGTATTGCGGCGAAAAGCCCCTGCGGACAAGCTCTATGGCAACGGCATTTTCCGCGCGGCGCCCGAAATCAGGGGAAAACGACCTTGAGATTGCCTCCTGAAGGCCAGTGTCATACGCATAGTATTTGCGGGGCCTTTCCATTGCCTTTTTCATGGAATAGGAAAAGTGCGGAGATTGGAAGGCAAGGTATGCGTCCTCCAGGTAGGAAAGATAGAGGCGTATGGTGTCGAACGACATGCCTGTCAGGGTGCGTATGCCGTTGTATGAGAGCGGCTTTCCGGAATTGGAGAGGACATAGGCTGCAATGGTGCGAAGCACTGCCACGTCCCGCACTGCATAGCGCGCGGCTATGTCGCGCGAAATCGTGCCCTCGAAATATTCTTCCAGGAGAAGGGTGCGCCGCTCAGGATTTTTCTCAAGCACAACGGCAGGGTAGCCGCCTGTGTGCAGATAGCCGGAAAGCGAAGCATCATTCACCGCCATCCTGTATTCGGAAAATGAGAACGGAAGCGTGAGGAAGCCCATACCCCTGCCTCCAAGCGAGGTGGCAAATTCCGAGGACAGGAGCTTTGCCGATGAGCCTGTGACAATTGGCTTGATTCCCTTTGCATCAACCTCTGAGCGCACCCATTTTTCCCATCCAGGGACGTTTTGTGCCTCGTCAAGGAATACGTATTTCGGCGGTTTTTTGAACTCCTGAGCGTGCCTTTCCACAATGCCCGAAATAAGCGCTGGGGATAGATGCCCGATGAAAGCGGGCTCCTCGAAATTCACATATAGGCAGGAGTGCACGCCGTGTTTTTTCGAAAGCGCGGAGATGAGTTGATAGCATACTGTTGTCTTGCCTGCCCGCCGGGGGCCGTAAAAGTATGTCGCCTCGGGCCCATCCATGAGTGAAAGCGCCCTGGCGGATACGTCCCTGGGTATGCCTGTCTTTTGCCCATTGCCCCGGAAGTTCTTCCGGCAGACCGCGCTCCATATCGTATCGTCCATAGCCTGCTTATGAGTATTGCCCTATATAAAGGTATACGCTGTACCGTACACCCTTATATACTCACTTTTTTCAGAAGCCTGAATTTGTAGCCGTAGTGTATGAGCCCCTCGGGGGAGTCCTCGAGTATCCTGCGGAAGATCATTTCCACCGAATCGCCGATTTTCACGTCCTTCTCCCCCACGCCCACCACCTGCGCGGTGAGGCGCGGCCCCTCGGCAAGCTCAATGATGGCAAGCAGGTAGGGCACCTCGAGCTCAAAGCCCGCAGGCCCGGATGTCACTTCGGTAAATGAGTATATCTTCCCCTTGCCGGAAAACTGTTTCATCGTGATTTTTCCCTTGCGGCGGCATTTCGGGCAGAGCTTGCGCGTGGGGAAGTAGTTTGTCCTGCAGGTCTCGCACGCGCTTCCCGTGAGGCGGTAGCGCTCGGGTATCCTCCTCCAGGTTATCGCTAGGTTTTCAGATGGCATGAATATCACCAAATGCCCGCGCATTCCGCGGCTGCGTTGTTTTCAGACGGCATGATATCTACCTCAAACGTCATTTTTCATGATGTTGAACTCGCCGAAGCGAGTTCGACAACTGAAAAAATCATTCTGATTTTTTCATGATATGGACGACTGCTGTGGCGCCGCTTCCGCCCACGTTGTGCGTCATCCCGATTTTCGCATCCTTCACCTGGCGCGCGCCGGCCGTGCCGCGCAGCTGCCACACCACTTCCACAGCCTGCTTTATGCCTGTGGCGCCCACTGGGTGGCCGCAGCCCTTCAGCCCGCCGGACGTGTTGACGGAAATCTCGGCATTGAGCGCTGTCTTGCCCTCGGCAGAGGCAGGCCCTCCGTTGCCTTTCGGGAAAAAGCCCAGGTCCTCGATTGCCATTATCTCGGCAATGGTGAAGCAGTCGTGCACCTCCACGACATCAATATCCTTTACTGACACCTTTGCCTGCTCATACGCCTTTTTCACGGCCACCTTGGTGGCATTGAGCTCGGTCATGGAGGCGCGCGAGTGGAGAGCGAGATAGTCTGATGCCTGCGCGGACGCCACAATCTCTATGGGCTGCTCGCACACCTTCTTTGCCTTGTCAAGGGGCATGAGGACAACCACTGCGGCGCCGTCAGTGATTGGCGCGCAGTCGAAAAGCTTTAGGGGAGATGCCACGTACTTGCTTTTCATCACGGTGTCGATTGTGATCTCGTTCTGGAAGTGCGCATACTTGTTCTTTGCGGCATTGGCGTGGTTCTTCACGGCCACGGCAGCCATCTGCTCCTCGGTGGTGCCGTATTCCAGCATGTGCCGGCGCGCAGTGAAAGCGTATATCGCAGGGAATGTTGCGCCCATGAAAAGCTCCCACTCCTGGTCGCCTGCCCCGCCCAATGCGGATGCGACCTCGTCGCCTGGCGTGTCGGTCATCTTTTCCACCCCGCCCACCACCACGCAGTCGTGGATGCCGGATGCAATTGCCATGTAGCCCTGGCGCAGCGCCACGCCGCCTGATGCGCACGCCGCCTCCACGCGGGTGGAAGGCACGGGCGTGAGGCCCATATAGTCTGCCACCAGCGCGCCTATGTGCTCCTGCCCCACAAGCGCGCCCGGCGCCATGGTGCCCACATACATTGCGTCTATCTCGGCACCCGACAGCTTGGCGTCCTCGATGGCGCGCCCGCCAGCCTCTATGAGCATGTCGCGGAAGCCGCGTGTCCACTCCTCGCCGAACTTGCTCATCCCCACGCCTACAATTGCAACTTTTCTCATGGTATCAACCCGTTAACCCGTATCCGTGCGCCGCTCGCGCCTGCAAATGCAACTTTTCTCATATTATCAACCCGTTATCCATGATTGCATTCCAATATCACATGCTCTTGAGCTTGCGGCGGTGCTTCACGTACACGCCGTAGTCGATGTACTCCTTGTGCGCAATGTAGTCTGCTAGCTGCCAGCCAACTTTCTTGAACGCCTCGCGCTTCCCTGCAATGCCCTCTGTCACTCGGATGGCAAACGAGTCGCTTCCTGCGCCTGAGCCGAAAGACGTGAGGAGGATGCGCGCGCCTGGCTTTGCTATGTCCAGCACGCCTGCAAGCCCTATTGGCGATGCCGCGGAATAGGTGTTTCCGATGACTGGCGTAAACAAGCCTGGCTTCACTTTTTCCACGTCAATGCCCATCTTCCTTGCCACTTCAAGGGGGAACTTGCCGTTTGGCTGGTGGAAGACAAAATAGTCGTACTCCGAAGCCTTGGTGCCCGTCTTTTCAAACAGGCCCTGCGTGGCGCCCATCACGTGGCGGAAATACGCCGGCGCGCCCGTGAAGCGGCCTCCGTGCGAGGGGAACTCCGCGTGCTCGCGGCGCCAGAAATCAGGCGTGTCGGTGGTGAATGAATACGTCGCCTCAATCTCCGCAACAAACTCCTGCCTTTCGCGCCCGATGATGAAAGCCGCAGCCCCTGCCGCTGCGGAATACTCAAGCGCGTCGCCAGGCCTTCCCTGCGAGGTGTCGGAGCCCACGGCCAAGCCGTAGCGTATCATGTTTGATGCCACCATGCCCATGCACATCTGGATGCCCGCTGTGCCTGCCTTGCATGCAAACTCGATGTCAGCCGCGGTAAGCTCGGGCGTGGCGCCAAGCGCTTCGGCAACGATTGTCGCAGTCGGCTTTACTGCGTACGGATGCGACTCAGAGCCTATGTAGACCGCGCCGATTGCCTGCGGGTCAATGCCGGACATCAGAAGCGCGTTCCTGCTCGCTTCAACTGCAAGCGTGGCAGCATCCTCGTCCACGTCTGGCACGCTTTTCTCGAGAATGCCGAGCCCTTTTGAGATGCGCTCGGGCTCCTCGCCCCACACGCGCGCTATCTCCCCGCTTTTTATGCGGAACTTGGGCACGCACGCGCCATACCCCACAATGCCGACTGATTGCACCATAATATTACCCCGCAAGCGGCTAAATCTTGTTCAGCACTTCCTTTATCTTCGCCAGGTCCATGTTCGTGGAAATTACCGGGATTTTCTCGCGCTCGGCGATTTTTATGGCGAGCGGGTCCACTTCCTTGAGCCCGTGGAGGACGACAAGGGAGGGCTTCATGGGCGTCACCCTTATCACCACCATGGGGGAGCGCCCCGTCGACACCTGCGTGAATATGAATGCGCGCTCGCTCATTGTCCCGTAGAGCTTGGGGAACTGCGAATATGGCATCTCCAGTATTATCTTCAGGCTTTCCATCAGGGTGTAGCCGTAGAGCTTCTTGCTTTTCATGAGCTCCTCGTTCGCCACCACGGACGCGTTTAGCATCTTCTGGAAGTCTATTGCCGAGATGGACGTCGCGAACTCGTGGAGCTCGAAATACTGCTCGCTCTTCCCCTCGCCCTGCTGGAACTTGGAGAGTATGGGCGAGCCGCGCTGCGTGTCTATCTCCAGTATCGCGCCCACAAAGCGCTTTATCACTCCGCTTCCGGGCGACTTTCGCCTGTTGCCCTCGTAGTCCGATATGGTGGAGGGGGAGATTTTCAGGAGATCGGCAAGCTCCACCTGCGTTATTGCGAATATCTCGCGCCACTTCTTCATGGTGGAGCCTGGTGTTGCGGAAAGCGTGATTTCGCCTGCCATTTCGTTCCTTATTTTCTCCATTAACCTAACCCCTAGTTTGACCTCTCGACGTGTAGGGATGCCCCTAAAACCCTTTTAAAGCTATCGAAGTTGTGTACGTCTTTTGGCGAAGTCGCTTTTCACACGTGCTTTTTTATTGGATTGGAATTTCGGCTGCCATTGCCTCATTCCAATGCTAAAAAAGTGCTTATAGGCACTTTTTTATTCTTTGTCAGCGCGGCACAATGCATGGTGCTTTCAGACAACGACATCCGCGCTGCGATACGCTCGAGGAAGCTTGTTTTCCAGCCCGCGCTCTCGCCTGACCAGATAGGCTCTGCCTCAGTGGACCTCACGCTTGCAGGGAAATTCTGGGTGTTCAAGAGGAAATATGCCGCCTCGAAAAAGCCAGTGGACCTCTCGCGCGTGGGCTTTTTGGAGGCCACTGAGGCGCACAAGGAAAAGTCCATCACGCTTGCGCCCGGAGGCATGTGCCTTGGCATCACGCGCGAAAAGATACTCATGCCGCCGGACATGATTGGCACGCTGGAGGGAAGGAGCAGGTACGCGCGCATGGGCTTGGCGGTGCACGTGACATCCGCGCTTGTGATGCCCGGCTCGCGCAACCACCAGGTGCTGGAAATCGTGAATTTCGCGCCTTTCCCAGTCACCATACGCGAGGGCATGAGGATATCGCAAATCATCTTCGAGAGGCTCGATTCGCCTACAGGCAAGCCCTATGCAAAATTCGGGAAAGTGGCTGTGAGGCAGTAGATATAAAAATTGTGAACGGTGAACTATCATTATGGCAATAAAAGTGAGCGTTCTTTTGCACAAGGCAAGCGAGGGGGGCTACTGGGTGGAGGTCCCTTCCATGCCGGAGTGCGTTTCACAGGGCGAGACCCGGGGCGAGGCTTTGCAGAATATCAGGGAGGCGCTTCTTTTGCACCTCGAATCGCTTGGCTCTTACCGGGCGCAGAATGGCTCGCAGAGGGCACAGGTTGCAACGGTGTTGCTGAGTGGCTAAGCTTCCTGTTGTGTCCGGGGAGAAGCTTGCATCCGCGCTCATCAAGTCAAAAGGCTATGTCGTGAGGAGCAGGAAGGGAAGCCATGTCAATCTGGTCCATAGGTTCCTGCCCCCGGTCACAGTGCCTTTGCACCGTGAACTCAAGAGAGGGCTTTTGCGCCACATAATGAAGCAGACCGGGATTTCAGAAGACGACTTGTGATGCTCGCTTCAGATCCTTTTCGCGTCCGTTATTGCAAGTATCTCGCCAAGCACAGCCAATTCGCCTGGCGGCAGCGCTGCAGTGGAAAGCAGCTCCTTGCCCTCGTCGCGCGTGATGTAGACGAGATAGTCGCTGCCTTCGCACACGTTCTTGCCGCACACCGCGCCCTCGATGGAGATGGCGAGCTGCTCGCCCGCGTGCGTTTCCTTGACAGGCTTCCCGTCTTTCTGTATCTCGCGCACCTCGCCTATTATCTCGCCTTTCCTGTCCATGAGCCGCACGCCTTTCTTCAGCCTGCCCTCGATTATCTCCACGCCCAGTATTGCCGGCTTGGAGGCGCGGAAGGTGCATCCCGGAAGCGCGCGTATCTTTGCAGGCAGGGGCAGCCGCTCGGCTGCGCTTCCCGCTGCCTTTTTCTTCTCCTCTGACACCCATGCCGCATAATCGTCGCAGAGCGAGTAGATGACGCGGGAGGAGAATATCCTTATGCCACGGCGCGCAGCCTCGTCCGCCGCGTCATCCGCCACGTCCACGTTGAAGGAGAGCACCACGCCCTTGTAAGGCTCGGAGCCCGCCACCACCGACGCGTCCGACACGTCCTTTTTCGCCACCTTGCCAATCGAGGCTCGCCGTATATCCACGCCCTGGGTTGCCAGGAGCTTGCACAGCGCCTCGAGCGAGCCTAATGTGTCGGCCTTCACGATTGCGCCGCTATTCTCGGACTCGAACATGATTTTCTTGAGCATTTCGTACATTTCCGCAAGCTCGTCCTTGTTCTCCTTCCCGTCATCCACAATGAGTGGGGAGCCTGAAAGCGCGCCCTCCACTCCAGGCGAGTAGACCTTCACGCCTGCTGCTGCGTGCACCTCGTCCACGTACTCGTACTTGTCGCCATCGCCTGTGGGGTGGGGGTTGGGCTTGAGAAGCCCGCGCACGCGCGCCTTGGCAGGCCCGTTCAATGTCGCGAATATTATCTCGTCGTTCTTCCTAAGCGTGCCGTCGTACAGTATCACGTCTATGGTGGTGCCCAGGCCCTTTTCCTCCTTCACCTCAAGCACCGTTCCCTTGCCTGGCCCTTCCACATCGGTCTTCAATGCGGCTTCCAGGAATTTCTGGGAAAGCCCTGCGATGGAGAGGAGAAGCTCGGGCAGCCCCTCGCCCGTCTTTGCGGAGACGGGTATGATTGCCACCTGCTTGGTGAAGTCCGTGACGCGGTCAAAGCGCTCGCTTTCTATCCCGCGCTCCGAGAGCTTGCCGACAAGGCCGTAGAGGAGCTCGTCCAGGCGCGTCTGAACGTGCTCTGGCTGGGAGTTGACGTTGGTCAGCACGCTGCATGCGCCCTGCTCGTCAGTCCTGCTGCGCCAGCCCGATATCAGGTCCACCTTGTTCGCAGCCACGATGAAGGGCGTCTTGAACTCGCGCAGTATCCTTATGCTTTCGATTGTCTGCGGCTGGAAGCCCTGCATGATGTCCACCACAAGCACCGCGATGTCCGCGATGCTCCCGCCCCGCTCGCGCAGGTGCGTGAACGACGCGTGCCCGGGCGTGTCTATGAAAAGAAGCCCGGGGATGGTGAATGAAGGCAATTTGCCGCCGGTTGCGGCAGCACAGGAGTTCCGTATGTCATCGAGCGAGATTTCCGACGCGCCTATGTGCTGGGTGATTGCGCCTGCCTCCTTCTTTGCCACCTTGGTGTTGCGTATGGCGTCCAATAAGCTGGTTTTACCGTGGTCTACGTGACCCATCACCACAACAATAGGCTGTCGGATTGGCATGATTTGCACCTTACTTATTCTCCCCTTTGTACTGCCCTTCATATCCCTTGTGCGCCGCGCTTTCCAGGCGCACAAAGACAAGCTGCATCACTTTCGCGTTCTTGTGAAGAGTTATCCCGTGCGCGCTGTGCACCACGAGCAAGGATTCGCTCCTGCCGTGGTAGCCAGGGTCCCACACCGCGCACCTCACGTCCGCGCCGCAGCGCAGCAGCGACGAGCGGGGGAAGCCGAACGCGCACGCGTCGATGGGAACGGAAACGTACTCGTTATACACTATCTTGTAGCAGCCCTGAGCAAGATGCAGCTTCCCGTTGGAGTCAAATGCCAGCGCAGCCGATTTGCTTATCTTCCTTTTGGAGTTGTCAAAATCTATTTCGCCCGCATCCGTTAGCGCATGCACCTCGCGAAGCGTCATGTCCACCCCGCAGGGCTGGAGCTGCCCCTCCCCCACTGTTTCAGTTATGAACGCGATTGACTTTGAGCCGGGCACTATCATAGAAATCGCACAGATTAGCCCCGAAAGGGTATTAAAAGGTATTCAGGGCAGGCGTCATTTTCGCTTGCCTCAGGCTGCAAGCCTTTTCACATCTTCAACGAGCTTTTGGGCGTTATCGCGGCCAAGCTCAAGTGCATCTTTTGCCCTGGAAATGAAATTCTTGCTTGCCAGCCCGATTGCCAAAGAAACCAGTGTCAATGTGATCATCGTCGGACTCGAGAAAACGTCCCCAAACTTCGACGAATGCGAAAACAACTCTGGGGCTAACCTGTGCAGCCCTGTCATTGCCACTGCATCGAATACCAAGGCGGAAATCAGCATAACTGGCCATTCTATGGCCATCCTCAACATGTCTCTCAGCTCCTTCTTCCAGTATCCAAGTTTATTCACTTCAACCTGCTTTTCCACAAACGAGGCTAGCTTTTTCTCATTCGAAACCCTGTAGCTCAAATCAGCGATCTTCCCATTCACGGATAGGTGCTTGTTCTCATAGTATTTCATGCTGCAGAAATGCCACGGGATGGGGAACATTGCAGTCCATTTGTCGCTCTCCATGAATTTCATTGCAGCATCCAAGTGGTATTCATATTTCTGATGGAATTTCTCCGATTTCGGAAGAAACTTATTTAGCCTGTGCATCCTGTTAAGGAAAACGTAGCTAAGGATCCTGGGCTTTGCCTCATTTTTGGCAAAGGCATTCTTCAGAAAGTTCATTCCACCACCTCAGGCATTGGTGATACGAAGTGCTTATATTTGTTTCATCATCCGCCAATCAGCCTGAATGCCACCACGCACACCACCGCGATTATGAGGTTGTCGTCTATTTTTGCCTCTGCGCTTTCCGCAAGCGCGGCTGCCGCGCAAACGACAAGCGCGCCCGGGCCTGCAAAGAAGAAGGCAAACGGCGCGGATGACAGGAAAAACGCGAACGTGCCGCCCGCTGTCTTTCGCGCGTTATAGGAAAGCTTGCGCTTGCTCCTGCGCCCCACAATGGTGCTTGCCGCGTCCCCGATGCCCAGGATGGCAAGCGAGGCGAGAATCTGCTCCTTGTGCGCGAGAAGGGTGAGGATGCAAAGCACTGCCGCGGTGAAAGTCATGGCGCCGTAGCCCGCCACGGCGCCTGGCCTCTCAAAGCGCTCGATAAGCCACTCGATTGGCCTGCCAAGGCGCATGTAGGAGAGCTTGATGTGCACGAGCACCAGGCCAACTATAAGGGAAACGCTCACAATGTAGGCTGAAAGCTCCACGCCGGTGAGCTGCACCATGGCAATCAAGAAGATGCCAAGCGAGAGGTGGAATATTTGCCGTTCGTCCTCGTTCATAAAACCACTGCCTTGCTGCGCGGGCGCATAGGCCCTCGCTCATTTTGCCGCGCGGGCCGTTCGTCTTTGTCCATATTGGCACCTTATGCCTGGAGCCTTGCCGCGCTGTGCTTGATATGCACGCCCGGCGGGAGGGGAAGCTTGAGGCTGCGCCAGAGCATTTCGCAAAGCACGCATGCGAGGAAGGCAAGCGCAAGCCCGGCTGCCACCTCGGTGATGGTATGCACGCCCAGGTACACCCGCGAGAATGCCGCAAAAAGCGCGTAGATGAGGTAAAAGGCGAACGAGCGGTTGCCGATTGCCACGATGGCAATGGTGAATGTGAGGAGGGAATGCAGGGAAGGCAGGGAAAAGTCAAGAGGGCATGGGATTTTGCCAGGGGTTTCCACGCACGGCCGCTCCTCCTGCAGGAATGCCTTGAAGGAAACGCCGAGCAAAAGCGCGATTGCCACGGATGCCACCATGAAGGGAAGCAGCTTCTGCTCCTTGAAAAAGCAGGTAAGGGTGATGATGAGCGCGATTGAGAAAAGCACGGCAAATGCCGTGTCATTGAGCGCAATCGAGGCGAATCGGGCCTCGGGGCGCACCAGGCCGAATGCGTCCGTGAAAAGCTGTGCGATATCCATTGCAGGTATGGCGCATATTACTGTTTTTATCCTTTGCCCTCCAAAGTGGCAAAGTTGATTCCCATGCCGGACAAGCCAAAAGCCAAAACGCCCCGCCAGGTGAGCCTCCTGGACGCGGCAGAGGACAAGCCTGACGACCTGGACAGGATGGTGGCGCAGGCATTCGACTCGGACCCCGCGGTGCGCCTGAGGATTGCGAACGCGCTTTCAAAGACAGACGACCCGCGCGCGATATTCGCGCTCATTGAGCTGTCTGCCGACAAGGACGAGGCAGTGAAGGGGGCCGCGCAGCGCTCGCTTGGCAACTTCAAGGATGAAAAGGAGGAAATCGTATCCATCGGCAAGCTGCTTTCAGAGAGGAAGGCGCAGCCCGGCGCCATGCAGAATGCGGCAGGCGCCCCGCAGCAGCAGACACCTGCGCAGCAGACGGCGCATGCGAACATGATGCCTGCCATCGAAAGGCTGTTCGCGCACTACGAGCCCAAGAAGCGCGAGAGCGCAAAAAGGAAGCTCCTGCCCTCGCTCCAGAAGCTTTTCGGCTTTAGGCCGGAGGAGCTTGACCCCCTGCGCGAACTTGACAAGATAAGCGGCAGCCAGCAGCCGCGCGAGTTGGAAAGGGCAGGCTCGCTGCAGAGACAGTCTGCGCGCGAGGCTGCGGAAAAGGAGGGTGCGCCGCAAAACGCAGCCAACTTCCCGTTCGGCAAGCACGAGGAGCCCCGCGAGCTGCCCCGCAGGGCGGAGCATGAGGTGGAAGTGTCAGAGGAAGACACCGAGGTGGTGGGGGAGATGCTCTCTTCGCAGGGGGAGGGGGAGGCGCAGCGCACCGGGCTTGAGGAGCCGGATGACATTTACCATTATGCGCTCCGCATTGCAACCACGCCCGGCATGGGAAAGGCGGACCTGAAGCGCGAGTCAAACAGGATGATAAGCGACTTTCGGCGCAAGGTGGAGCTTGCCTTCAGGATTGCCTTTGAGCAGGCGCGCGAGGAGGGCTGTGCCACGTTCTCAAGCGTGAAGCCTGGCATGAAAAACCTGTCGTTTTCGGAAATGCAGATATCCTCCATCACAGAGATTGCCTACGGCCCAAAAAGGAAGCCCTACGCGCGCATCATGCTGTTTGACGGAAAGAGGGAAATGGCGCTCCTTGTGCCGCGCGAGCGCGCAGCTGGCATCACTACAAACGACCGCGTGGCTGCGAAAAAGGTGGCTGCCGACTTCATCGTGGAGAAAAGCGAAGTGGTGCTGCTTGTGGGAACGAAGAGCGCAGTGGTTGTGTATAAGTAGGATACGCGCGAGGGCGAACCGGCTGACTTCTTATAAAAGTAGGCAAAGGAAAAAAAGATGAAAAAAACTGCGGCACTCCGCTAATTCTTGGGCAGGGGTATTTTTTCCTCATAATTCGTGGTTTTGACGGTTACATCCCTGTCAAGGTTTTTCGAGTGGTAGAAAATGATGACTATCTCGCTGTCAGGCACCTTTTCAGTCCCCTTCGCGGTTTTTACCTTAAGGAGGAGCTGCTTGTTGTTTGGCCCGCCTTCCATCGTTCCGCACTCGCCCTCGATTGTTTTCCCGTTTTTCAGTGTCAGTTTGACATTGACCCCTTCCAAATTCTCAATGCCGACCAAATTGCCCAGGGCACGTACATGATTTACGCTTGCGCCGCACGTATTTTCAAGGCAAAAATATGTGGCTTTGGCATCAGTGTGGTTGATTGGGCTGTTTTGCGGGGAGGAATTCTTCAACCAGTCAGGATGGGCAAAATTGCCAATATCCACTACCGAAGTGCCGGAATAGAAAACAACCACGGGGCTCTCTTTTTTGATGGTCTTTATCGTGTTTAGCTTGGTCTGCGGGTCCATCGTGTTCTTTTCCCACTCGGTCAGCTCACGGACAAATGCCGATCCCTTCGAAGGCAGCTTAGACAGTTCCACGTCATAATAAGAATAATAAGCGCGGTGCACGGACTCCTTTATCAGCGATTGTTTGACAGACGGAAATTTCTCGCCCTGCAGATAGACTGCCAGTTTTTCGTTGATTTCCGTATCTTTAAGCGTCACTGCGTTGTTTAGCATTTGCTTTTCAAGCTGCGGGCTGATTAGAACCACTTCTTTACCACTTTTATTATTCGTCTGGAACAAGAACATGTTCTTCCCCCGCAGGCTTATGCCCGCGGTTGTTTTTCTATCGATTAAAGTTTATTAAATGGACAGTCAGTAGGCAAACGTGGAAGTGAGACGGGCCAGGCGCTAGAATTTTTTGCTCCTGTCCATCTTCAGGTGCGGGTGCAGCCATCCGTAGAAGTCGCTTGAGAGCACTGCTATCCTGTTCCCTTCCTTCTTCGCGCGGAAGCCCAGGCGCAAAAGCACCATTTCATCAACGTCATCGCCAAGGAAATAGCAGTACTCCTTGCCCTTAACCTGCATGGTGCCGCCGCGCGCGTCGAATACGCCTGCAAAGTAGCTTGCCGCAAACTCGTTCTTGAAGCGCAGCCTCTCCTCGCGTTTTTTCATCTCGGAATCCAGCCACGCGCGAAGCGCGGAGTGGAAGAAATAACAGCTGCCGTATTCCTCCGCGTTTCCTTCCGAGAATTTTATCTTGTCGGGCTGCGCGAATTTCTCGTCAAGGCAGAGCTTGATGAATATCTCAAGAAGCTCGCGCCTGCCCTCCACGCCCACCCCGCTTGCAGTCCTGCGGCCCTTCCATAGGCCAAGGAGGTAGGCGCGCGAGGGCGACATGGTGAATTTCATGGGAAAGTAGGGGAAGGGAGGGAATAAAAAAGCGCATGGCGCGCTTTTTTGCAAATGATTTTCATTTCGGCACCTCAAGCGCATAAAGCCAGTGGTATTCTGGCACCACTTGCTGGTCTATGCCAAGATCGGAGTTGGTGATTGGCGCCAGCCTAAGCCTATTTTTGGCAAATGTCTTTTCCCACCCCCAAGGCGTCTGGAAATTGAACGGGCAGAACACGCCCGTGTGCACCACGCGGTTGTAGAACCAGTCAATGAGCATATTTAACCGCCTGTGCTCCTGGTTGAAGCATATGCTTTCAATCACAATGATACGCTCTTTTGTCACGCGCATTGCCTCACGCAGCACAGCAAGCGGGTTCTCTGAATGATGAAGGACAGTAAGCAAAAGAGTGGTGTCGAAGTTTTTGCTCTCGAAAGGCAGGGTTTTTCCATTGTATTTGACAAGAGACATGGGAGCTGTGTTGAAATCCATGACATCGCAAAGCGTGACTGCATAGCCTTCCTGCTTAAGCCGCCAGCCGACCTGCCCGTCGCCAGAGCCTAAATCAAGCACTGACTTTCCAGCCAAATAGGAAGCGGTTTGGCTGAAAATAAGATCCGAGCGGGCTGACAGGGCATTTTTCCTGCCCTCTTGCAGGCAAGCCACCCTGGAAGAAAGTAGTGCCTTGCAGCCTTGCTCGATTGCTTTCAATCCTTCCCCAGACTTTGCAAGGCGGTTCATGAGCGCAAGCAGGTCCTTGGCAAGAGCTGAGTCTGTTGCGCCCATGCTTGCAACAACGTATTTGATTGCTTCAAGCGCAATTCCATCTGAGAGCGAACTTTTTCTAAGAACGCTAATCAGGGGCTCACGCCTGCTTTTTTGCCCCACGGCAATTTCCTTGCCCAGAAGCCACTGCGCGTTCTGGTTGACCGATGCGGCTGTTTTATTTTTAATCATGCAAACTACCCTGCTGCCGCTAAGCATACGAACCTGAATATTCACCCGTCCCAGAAAATATCGTTTTCAGCTTCGTTTGTCTTGAAGATCAGTATCACAAAATCCTCCTTGCCGGTGTTCTTGAATGAGTGGATATCGCCTGGCTCGCAAAGGAAGAAGTCCCCGCGCGCGCAGGCATGGGGCTTGCCGTTCATTGAAATTTCGCCGCTCCCGCCATATACAAAGAATATTTCGCATGTCTTCTCGTGGTGGTGCGGCCTCACGCTGCCCCCCGGTAGGAAGGTAACCACCTGGAACTTTGCGCCATCTGAGCGCAGAGCCGCACTGTCAAACGGGATGTTTTTCAGGTATGTGAACCTCTCGGACATCTCCAGCTCGCTTATGTTGCCCATTTTCATGTCAATCACCAATCCACTGCACCACGATTTCCCTTTCCCGCGCCCCGTCAAAATCTATGAAAAGCACTGACTGCCACTTTCCCAAAAGCATTCTGCCGTCATTCACAGGTATTGCCTGGCTGGACGGGACGAACAGTGCCTTCATGTGGGAATGCCCGTTCTTCCTCTCCTCCTGGGGGCAGATGCGCAGGTGCAGGTCGTCATGCATGTAGTGCAGGCTTTTCGGGGCAATGCGCTCAAGATGGGAAACAAAATCCCCAATCAGGCGCTCTTCGCATTCGTTTATGACTATGCCCGTGGTGGTGTGGCGGGTGTAAACTGCCAGCTGCCCCTGCTTCACCCCCGATTCATCCAAAATACATGCTATTTTGCCGGTTATGTTGGTTATGGTTGTCCCTTCTCCGGTGCGAAGCGAGATTGTCCTGATGCCTGACTTCATTTTTCCACCTCCAATGCCGCATTTTCAGCTGTTTCATGCTTAACCATGCAAATCCACATGCTACCATTAAGCACAATGCTTTATATATAACTTTAGGCAACTTTTTCATGAAAAAACGCAATCTTTATTTATTTTTATAGTGAAATAATGAATATGAGTGCCATATTGTCATTTAAACTCGATAAAGTTGATGGGAAAATACTGGTGGAGCTGGAAACAAACGCGCGCCAGAGCGCCTCGGTCATCGCAAAGAAGGCGCGCATTTCAGAGCAGGTGGTCAACTACAGGATAAAGAAATACCTGTCCTCCGGGCTCATTGAAAAATTTTTCGCAATACC
The DNA here is from genome assembly GCA_026396415.1 of Microcaldota archaeon. GTDB lineage: Archaea > Micrarchaeota > Micrarchaeia > Anstonellales > Anstonellaceae > UBA10161. The sequence continues at coordinate 69,880 of JAPLWX010000050.1, read as the reverse complement.
GAATTTCGAAAGGCTGGGCTTCACAACATACAGGATATACCTGCAATTCCGCGCCACCACCTCGGCACAGGAAGAGGAGATAATCACTTATGTGAGGGGCAGCATGCCCTGCCAGTGGCTGGGAGTATGCGACGGAAGGTGGGACCTGATTGCAAGGATTTCTGCTCGCAACATCTTTGAGTTTAACGGGATGATGGGCGCTTTTTTGGAAAAGTACGGCAAGTTCATACGGCAAAAAGAGGTAACTGTGCAGCTGAGGCACACATGGTGGCCCTCCACCTACGGGCTGGGCGCCTCTGCGCCAGAAAAGACCCCGAAGCACGAGGTGCCCAAAGAGGCGCGCGTAGTGAAGCATGACAGCAAGGACTTGAGGATACTTGCTGAGCTTATCGAGAATGCAAGGCTGCCCACAGTGGAAATCGCAAGGCGCACCAGTCTCTCGCCAGATGCAGTGCAGTACAGGCTTCGGCACCTGATGGCTGACGGCGCGATAATCAATATAAAGTCCAACTTCAGCCGCGAAAAGATAGGCTACAGGCACAACCAGGTGTTCGTGCGCTTCCAGCAGAATCCCGAGGGAATTGCGCGCTTCCTTGCCTTCCTAGGCTCGTTTGAGCCGTGCTTCTTCGTCTCCTCCATGGTGGGCGCGTGGGACGCGCAGTTCGGCATTGACGCGAAAAGCTCGGTGGAGTTCCATGAATTGCTTTCCCAGATAAAGGAGAAATTCTCGGATGTCATCTTGGAATACGAAACGCTCATTGTCTACCGCGAGTACTCGCCAAATCCCTTCAGGTTCTTCCTGGAAAAGAAGGCGCGTTGAATGGCAAATAAAAAAGAATGCACACGCGCCAAGATGCTCCTTATGGCTGGGGAGCCCCCGCTTGGATTATGAAGGTTAATAATGGTAACCGGTGGCTATTGGACGGGCATGGACGCTCGGGCTCGCGCTAAGGGAAATTATATTGCGGAGCCGCGCAGGGCTTCCGCTAAGGGCAACAAAAAATAAAATTGCGCGCTTCAGGTCTTAACTGGGAAAGAGAGACAAAAGCCTACACCTTGCGACACTAATTCCTCTAAGGTTCTCCAATCAACACTGTTATTCCATTCCGACGACGAATCGTCAGGATAGACATCCAATCATTGATTATATTGGAGGTGATCTATCCGCAGGTTCCCCTACGGATACCTTGTTACGACTTAGCCCCCCTCACGAATCTCTAGTTCGACAGCGCCAAGAAGCGCAGCCTCACTAAAAACTCGCTTGGGTGACTTGACGGGCGGTGTGTGCAAGGAGCGGGGACGTATTCACCGCTCGATGATGACAAGCGATTACTAGGGATTCCAGCTTCATGGGGGCGAGTTTCAGCCCCCAATCCGAACTTGGGATGAGTTTGTGAGATTGGCTTCCCCTTTCGGGGTCGCAGCCCATTGTCTCATCCATTGTATGCCACGTGTAGCCCGTGAGATTCAGGCCATACTGACCTACCGTCGCCCTCTCCTTCCTCCCATTTAACACGGGCAGTCCGTACAGGGTGCATCTCCCCCGGAGGGGAAATTCGCAACTGTACGCGAGGGTCTCGCTCGTTACTCGACTTAACGAGACAGTTTGTGCATCGCAGACACGATATCAGACGCTTGCGCGTCCGCGATATCGCACCACGAGCTGACGATGGCCATGCAGCACCTCTCGGCTCGTTAGGCAAGATCTTTAGTCTGGCCTTCATCCTGCCGTCGCCCACGGTAATATTCCTGGCGTTGTATCCAATTGAACCGCAGCATCCACCCCTTGTGGTGCTCCCCCGCCAATTCCTTTAAGTTTCAACCTTGCGGCCGTACTCCCCAGGTGGCAGACTTAACACCTACGCTACAGCACTACCGTGGCCCGAAGCCACGGTAACACCACAGTCTGCATAATTTACTGCTAGGGCTACTCGGGTATCTAATCCGATTCGTTCTCCTAGCCTTCGACCCTCACTGTCAGACGCGTTTTGGTCAGGCGCCTTCGCCACTGGTGGTCCTTACAGGATCAACTGATTTTACTCATACCCCGTAAGTACCCCTGACCTCCCCCGCTCTCAAGCCTGCCAGTATCCACTGCACGCCTTGAGGTTGAGCCCCAAGATTTCACAGTGGACTTAACAGGCCAGCTACGGTCTCTTTAGACCCAATATTCGTGGGCACCACTCGTTCTGCCAGTATTACCGCGTACCGTGCGCATTATGCAAATGCACATGGCGGCTGGCACTGGTCTTACCCAGAACTTATTCTGCGAACGGTTTAGGTTCGCCAAAAGACAGTCGGCTAAAAGCCGGCTGCCACTCAGAGTTCCCTTATCACGCTTTCGCGCATTGTAAAGGTTTCGCGCCTGCTGCATCCCGTAGGACTAGGGCCCTTGTCTCAGTGCCCTTCTCGGGGCGCCAACTCCCATTGCCCCTACTGATTATCGGCTTGGTGAGCCGTTACCTCACCAACTACCTAATCAGGAGCAGTCTCATCCTAAGGCGCAACGGCTACGATTCGCCGCGCTTTTTCCCCATCAAGCATTCCAGCATAGATGGGGCATCGGGAATTGACCTCAGTTTCCCGAGGTTGCTCCCGTCCTTAGGGCAGATTGACTACTTGTTACTGAGCCGTACACCGTCCGTCGAAGCCGACGGGCAGATTTGCATGGCTTAGGCGTACTCTGATAGCAGTGTCCTCCAGCAGGATCAACTGGAGTCATAGAAGACTTAATCCTTATTTTTTCCGCATTCATTGGCTGATCTTAATGATCAGCGGTTTAGCACTCTAATCGCTCTTTCCTTGTAGTTGCCTGAAGCGTGCGTCGAACGCGAAAGGATCGCGTTTCCATTTGTTCGGCGTGCCTGCGCGCGAGATGACCGAATCTAAGGTCAATTCAGTTCCGGTATGCCACCGTGGCATCAGCAAACGTGACTCGTCCCCGCATCGCCAGGGGACAAAACTCGCAGGCTCTAGTATAAGGAGAAAGGTTTAAATAGGTGACGCCGGCAGCTGCGGGTTTTCGTTTCGAAGCCCTTTGACCGCTGCGCCAGCAAGCTTTGAGAAAAACCTGCCGAGTGACAGAAGCGCGCCTGCGGCCAGCGCGTGAAGCAGGAGAGCACCGCCCCAGAAAACGCCAGCCACGCCTGATGCAATTTTTTCATAATTCGCATCTTGCAATTCCAAACCGTAAGTATAGTTGAGGAGCTTCTTTCTTGCCAAAATGCCTTCGCTGGCAGCCAGAAGGTCGCCTTGCTTTGCATCGCTCATGAATCGGATGGCATAATAATTTGCAGTCTTCTCTGAAGCACTTTGCCAGCCAAAAAAACTGCCACTTATCCATTGCTCAGGGTTAGTCTGCATTATGGGCAAAACAGGCTTTTGTAGCAGGTATAAAACAGCTGCCGATTCCCAGTCGATTATTTTTTTAATGATTCTGATTAAGTTGATGGAGAATGATGAGCTTTCTTCCGACGTTGAAATGGCGTGCCCGTTTTCATGGACTATGGCTGCTGCGATATAGGCTGGATTGGAGCGCAGGATGTTTTTTGAAAGAAATGTTGTGTCGCAGTTGGAATATCCGCCGCTATCTGCCCAATCAGAATAAACCTTGAACTTGGCGGTTCCGCGTGAAACTGCATCGAACCAGCTTTGGTTGTTATCCAGCAGGCTGCATTTTGTGCCTTTCAACAACAGTATCGCCGCCCTAAGATTCGCCCTAAGAGTATCGTTCTCCAGCTCAGCAGTTGCCTGTGCAACGTCGCTGTCCAGATTCCCCTCCGCATGTGAGCGCTTGATGCAGTTTTGCCCAAGCCCATGCATTTTGCCCCAGAAAATCAGCCCTTTCTCGTGATTCCCCAATTCTTTCCCAATCCCGCTGCCTTCTTTCGCTTTTGCAACCTGCAGTTCAGTCTGCTTCTCAGTCTTTCTATTAAGAATGGTTTCAGCCAGGGGAATTGTTGAGAGGGCGGTGAGCCCCATTGCCCCGATTAGAGTGTAGAGCACGGCTTTTTTCGCAGCACTTCGAATAGACATACTGAAGATATGTGGCGAAGGGGTTATAAATGTTTATATTTGTGGATTTGTATGTATTATCTACGGCTTGACGCGCACGCGGTCGCGCGGGAAGAGCACCGCCTCGCGGATGTTGTGCAAGCCGCACACTTTCATTGTCAGCCTGTCAAGCCCAATGGACCAGCCGCAATGCGGAGGCGCGCCCACGCGGAAGGCGTTGACATAGAACGAAAAGTCTTCGGGGTTGAGCCCGCGGCTCTTGAGCTGATTAATGAGAACATCAGGCTTGTGAACGCGCTCTGCGCCCGAGGAGATTTCAAGCCCCTCGTAGTTCAGGTCGTATGCATTGCAAATCTTCGGGTCGTCCTCACAGGGCATGGAGTAGAATGCGCGTATTGCAGTGGGCCACTTTGTTATGAAATACGTTGCATAGCCCAGCACTTCAACTAGCTTTGCCTCGGTCTCGCGCGAAAAGTCTTCGCCCCACTCGAATTTCTCGCCTGCGGCATTGAGCTTTTCCACCAATTCGGTGTAGGTATGGCGGGGGATTTTGGAAGGCACCTGCAGGTCCCTGCCCAGAATGGCAAGCTCTGCTGCGCACTTCTCTTTTACGCGCGACAGGCAGTGGAGCGTTGCCGCTTCCAGCATGTCCACTGCCTCCTCAGGTGTGATGAAAGCCGCCTCGATATCCATCTGCGTTGCTTCATTCAGGTGCGTGAGCGTGTTGTGCTTTTCCGCGCGGAAAACCGGCACTGTCATGAAAACGCGGTCCATGCCGCCAATCACGCAAAGCTGCTTGTAAAGCTGGGGCGACTGGACAAGATATGCTTCCTTCTCGAAATACTGCACCTTGAACAAGTCTGCCCCGCCCTCGGTTGCCGCTTCTACTATGCAAGGGGTTTGTATCTCAGTGCAGCCAAGCTGCAGCGCCTTTTCGCGGAAGGCGCTGGCAATGACCGAGCGTATGCGGAATATTGCGGCTGTTTTTGCCGTTCTCAGGTCAACCGAGCGGTTGTCAAGCCGCACATCAAGCTCGGCAGGCACCTTGCCTGTCACCTCGAATGGGACTTTTGCGGACAATTCGTTAAGCACTATAAACTCGGATGGGATGAACTCGCAGCCCGATTCCGCCATTTTGCTTTCCGCCACCTTTCCTCTCACCATCACCACGGTTTCCTTGGGCTGGCTCATGGCGGCAAGCGCAGAATCTGGCTCGCGCCCAAGCTTTGCAGTGACCTGTATTATGCCTGTCTGGTCGCGCAGCTGCACGAACTTGAGCTTGCCTAAGTCGCGCACCTCGTGCACCCAGCCTGCAAGAGTGACTTCGCTGCCGATGAGCTTCTTTGCCTCGGATATGTAATGAGTGCGATATCCCACAAAAACACCGAACGGATTTTGGGCGGAAAGGTAATAATAATGAGCGTGTGGAGCAGCCCGTGCTCACACAACGATTTTCATCCCATCTTTCGCCGCTTCCACGTTCGGGAATATCTTTTTCGCCTCTGAGACAAGCTGAGAAGTGTCCGCATACCTTCCGGAAAAGTGCGTGAGGATGAGGCGCTTCGCCCCTGCCTTTTTCGCGCAGGTGGCGGCATCTGTTGCCATGGAGTGCTGCGTCTCCTTTGCCTCGGCAACTTTATCCGAGCCGAATGTGCTTTCATGTATGAGAAGGTCTGCTCCTTTTGCCGCGCGCGAAAGTGTTGCGCAGGGAGCGGAGTCGCCACTGTACACTATTTTCTTGCCGGGCTGGGTGTAGGTGACATCCTTGAGCTTGATTGTCTTGCCGCCCACTTTCAGCGAGCCCTTCTTCTGAATCTCCGTGAACATCGGCCCCTTCAAGCCCATTCCCTTTGCTTTCTCTTCGTGGAAGCGCACTTTTTCCTTTTCCGAAATAGCAAAGCCGAAGCTCGTGCCTGCGTGCTTGGTGGCAAATGCACTCACGTTGAAGCTTCCAAAGTCCTCGCTCCATTTACCGTCTATTTCCTTTACCTCGAGAAACTCTTTCCTGCCGAACACGCCCTCTGCGCCGCGCGGCGCGTAAATAGTGAGCTTTTCCTTCCTGCCATTCAGGCGAAGCGTTTCAAGAAGCCCGAACACGCCCAGGAAATGGTCGAGGTGTAGGTGCGATATGAAAATCGCGCGCACCTTCATGTAGGACACGCCGAAGCGCATCATCTGGCGCTGGCTGCCCTCCCCGCAGTCGAAAAGGAAAATGTCGCCGTCGCGCCTCATCGCAATGCAGGAAAGACTGCGCTCGGGCGTGGGCATTGCGGATGATGTGCCTAGCACGGTGATTTCAAACATGGATTGATTTGCGCGACTCTGTATAAAAAGGTTGGCAGGGATATGTGGGCGGCGGGAGCATGGCGGAAAAACGCAATGTGCTGGGCAACATACCAAAGGTGTACATTACTTCTTTTCTTCTGGGGCTCACTTTTTTCGGGGCAATCGTGGTGCCGTTCTTCCTGGATTGGGGAAAATTGGATTACGCCGCCATTTTCACGCTGGAAGCCGCGTTTTCCATCACCATTGTGCTTTCCGAAGTGCCGACCGGCGTCTTTGCAGACAAATATGGAAGGAAGAATTCCATTCTTGTCGGGATATTTCTCCAGACCATGGGCATTCTGCTGTTCTTGGCGTTGGGCGCGGATTTCTGGGTGTTTTTTGCCACAGAGATAATATGGGGGATTTCGGCCGCATTCATATCAGGGGCTGACCGCGCACTGGTCTTTGATTCGCTTGTTGAGGCAGGGCAGGAAAAGAGGGCGAAGAAGGTTTTCGCAAACATGAAGATAGCCGATACGGCTGGCATTGTGATTGCAGCTCCTGCAGGCTCCTGGGTGGCTGCAAACATGGGCAGCTATCCGGGCAGCCTCACCCTGCCTTTTTTCATGACTGTCGCAGCGTTCGGGCTTGCATTCCTCGCATGCCTCACCATGGTGGAGCCGAAAAGGGAAAAGCCCCAGAAAGGCGGGTTTGCGCTGGCCATGGCAGGATTTGATGAGCTGCGGCGCAACAAGCGGCTGCAAAGCCTTTCCTTTGACTATGTTTCCATGTCGGCTGCCGCATTCTTTGTTTTCTGGTTCTACCAAAGCGTGCTTAGGGCAAACTATGTTGACCTGTCGCTTTACGGCATCTTCTCGGCGGCATTCAACATTATCAGCATGCTGGTGCTTGCCAAGCTTGCCAGGCTGGAAAAATGGCTGGGCACAAGCCAGTTGCTTTTCCTCTCCGCGCTTGCAATAGCGCTTGCCTATCTCGGGCTTGCGGCAAATATTTCCCTTTGGTTTGCAATGCTTGCTGTAACCATTGCTGTGTGCGCGCGCACCATCCGCCAGCCGGTGTTTGAGCATTACCTGAATTTCCAGATAAAAAGCAGCGAGCGGGCAACTGTACTTTCCGCAATCAGCGCATCCGAGCGTGTGGTGGTGGCTGTTCTTTACCCGATTGTTGGCTTTGTGGCAGATGTTTCCCTGCAAGGCGCATTCCTTGTTCTCGGCGCAATCACGCTATTTTTCGCGCTCAAGCTGAGGACAGATGAGAAAGCATTCGAGAAATAATGAGGCAGGGCTATGCCTAGTCCTTCGAGTTGAGCAGGTACGCGCCGGTTATCACAATAACGACGACAAGCGCGGAAATCGAGATGAGCGGGTTCTGGCGAAGGAAGAGCAGCGGGTCGCTGGAGTCGCCTTCCGGCTTGAGCGAGTCCAGGAAGTTCCCGCTGCCGTTCTGCGCGGATGCCCCCTGCGCGCCAAGCGAGAAATTGAGCCCGCCGATTTCTATCCGGCCTGCAGTGGAATTGCCGCCCGCTGCGCTGGCGTTCGCCTGGGCGGAATCCGTGGAGTTCTGCAGGAAGAGCCTCTTGAGCGAGTCAAAGGCGCTGCCCGCGTCCTGCAATGTGGCGGAATAGGACGCAGGGATGGACGGGACTATTTCCGAGCGCAGCGATATTTTCGCCTCGCTTGCGGCATCCGGCTTTGCCGATGCGGCAACCGGTATGTCAACTGAAAGCACGGAGCCGTTGGCGCACACGCCTCCGACTATTTTGCACTCCAGATAAACCGAGGTTTCCTTTGCCTGCGAAGCCCCGAGGGGGAAATACACGCTGGAGTTTTCAGGGGCAGTGGCGGTTACTTTCACAATCAGGGAATCTGTGCCAATGCCGGAAAGCGCGGATGGCGGGACCGCCCAGTTGGCGGTTATTGACCCGTTGTAAAGCGCGCCGGGAATGATTTCTGTGAAGCCCATGTCCTGATGGTAGGTGACCAGCCTCTCGATGGATGAGAGGTTGAAGGAAATCTCGTCAGTGAATGCGACTGACAGGAGGTAGGTGAGCGCAAATGCCGCAAGCTGTGCCGCCATGGGGAGGAAATGGAAGGAGAAGTATATAACTATTGCAGGGGGCGCTGCCTGAAAAATATCGGCTACTGCACCTTCTGCTTGCGCAGCCACCCCGCATTGCCCCTGTAGAAGTCGCGTATGTCATCCATATCATTGAGCAGCATGAGCGGGCGCTCAAGCGAGAGGCCCCAGGCGAGGACAGGATAGCGGTCGCAGAGGGGAATGGACACCTCGGGGCGGAAAATGCCTGCGCCGCCAAGCTCGAGCCACTGGGACTTCTTCTCGAAGAAGACCGAGATTTCAAGCGATGGCTCGGTGTAGGGGAAATATGACGGCTGGAAGCGTATCTTGTCAAAGCCAAGTTTCCTGTAGAATTCGCGCAGCAAGCCTAAGAGGTCTCGGAAAGTGGCGCCTTCCCACACCACAATGCCTTCCACCTGGAAAAATTCCGCGAGGTGCTTGTAGTCCGTGGCCTCGTTCCTGTAGACCTTGCCGATGGAGAAGTATTTCTTCGGCTCGCGGCTGCGGCACTCGTTGTAGAGGTAGCTGGCGGATACTGCGGTGGTGTGGGTGCGGAGCACCCCCTTTTCCGCAACCTCCCCGCTCCAGGCGCCGCCCCAGCATTTCTCGTGCGCCTTTTTGATGCGCGATACAAGCCCGGCATCATCTGGCAGGGGGATCCCCTGCTTGAGGTAGAAAGTGTCGGCAAGCTCGCGCGCAGGGTGGTCCTGGGGCTGGAAAAGCGCGTCAAAGTTCCAGAAGGCTGACTGCGCCTCAGGGCCTTCCATCTCCTCAAACCCCATTTCGGTGAAAATCCTGGAAATGCGGTGCCGCAGGCGGGAGATGGCATGCCTTTTTGCGGGGGAGGGGACCTCGGCCGGGGCCGATACGTCATAGGAACGGAAAAGCGCGCCTCGCCAGCTGCCCGAGAGGAGCATATCGCGCGTGAGGGAGTTTACCTCTAGCGGGGCGGCTGCCGCGCCTGCGAGGGCTGCTGCCCCTGCTGCGCCGGATGCAGAAGCCTTGCCGCCTTCTGCCGAGCCGATGGCTTCTGTGCCGGATGCCCTTTCAGGCTGCAGCGCGGTGGGCTCTATGTATGTTTTTTTCACCGCTGCCTGGGAAACAAGCCTGCGCTTGAGAAGCGTGGAAACCGTGGCGTCGTCCACTTCTTCATGGCGGGAAATTCTTGACAGGGCTTCCTGCAGGAAATAAGGCTCGGGGGAGCAGAGCGACGTGAGCCTCCCGCCCTCTATTTTCACCCATCCGTTCCTGCTTGCCCAGGGAAGCCCCACAGAGCGTTCAAGCTGGGAAAGTGACGAGACAAATGCTCCCGACTGCGCAGCGCGGTGCACGGACTGCTCGGGAAGCCCTTTTGCCGCATAGCCTTGCCCTTCAGGAGTGAGGGAAAGCTTCCTCTCCTCTGTCTGCTCGATGGAAACATGCCCTTTCTCCTTCAGGCTTTGCGAAAACGAGAGCACGGATGACAGGGGTATGCCTGCCTTCTGCGAAAGCTCCTCGGAGGACATCCTGCCCGAAAGCGCTGAAAGCATCTTGGACTCTATCTGGTGGAGCATTTTATCCCTATCCCTGGCTGTTTATCCTGTTCATGTAGTAGAATGAGGCGGCTGCAGTGAGGATGATGAAAAGCGCAGCCAAGCCCTGCGGGCCGAAAATGAGGTCGGACACGGCATTCTGGCTTCCCACGAAAAAATCCACCACTTCTGTTTCAAGCGGCAGCTCCACCTCGTAGGTGAATTGGAACTTTGAAAGCGCATTTCCAGACCACTTGAAGATGCGCTTTTGCCCTATGTAGTAGCGCATGTTGGAGGTCGAATCGTACTTGAAATCCTCATCGGGATCGCCTGCCAGGTTGGTCGGCACTGTGGAAAAGAATATCTTCTCGGAGTTCTGCGGGATGGCAATCGATATCACGGTGCCGGTCGGCAGTATCAGGTCGCCCGTCTCGGTCTGCTCGAACGAGAGTGCGTCCTGCTGGAGGGAATAGCGCAATGTGCGCGGCTTGTAGCGGTCCACCTGGATAAGCCCCGACCCGTTCTGGGTGGCGGGAATCTTGTAGTCTATCGCCACGGTTGCATAGCAGGTGCCCAGAAACGAGTTGCAGCGCTCTATTGCCTGCGGGATGATCCTCAGGTCGGCAACGTCCGTCTTTGCGCGCGTGACGTGGTGGCGCATCTCGGGAAGCCCTGTCAGGGTCTTCCAGGTGGTAAGGTCGGAATATGCCGCGCGGGTGGTCTCGTAAAGCTCGCGCGAGGAGTTCCCGTTTATCACCATCTCCAGCTGCTCGTCTATGTTCGCGCTCCCGTCAAGGTTGATGTTGACGAAGACGGAGAGCGATTTCATGGAAAAGTCCGAATGGGGCATGCCTGCCAAAAGCAAAAGCGGGAGCACGGCTGCCATGACGGCGTAGGAATTGCCCATGGTGGGGGTTGGGGGCACACATTATTTAAATATGAGGAGGCAAATCCGGGGTTATGAGGTCAATCACCTATCTTGGCCATTCCTCGTTCCGCGTGGTGCTGGGGAATGCCGTGATGCTTTTCAACCCCGTGGTCTCGGACACCATAGCAGGGAACCGCAGGCTCATCAAAAGCTCGCTGGACGTGCACGCGGTGCGGGAGTGCGACATGATATTCCTGTCCAACGAAGAGCCGGGGAACTGCGAGCCTGCCACGGTCAAGGAGATTTCCGACAGGTGCTATTCGAGCGTGGTGGCTTCCCGCCCTGCGCTTTCAAAAATAGACGTCTCGGACAGGTTCAAGGTGGATGTCAGGACCGGAGACAAGTTCAACATGAAAGGCGTGGAGGTGGAGGTGCAAAAAGCCATCCACCCGCAGTCCGAATATCCGGTCGGTTTTGTCGTGAAGGGCGACGGGCTGTCGGTTTACCACACAGGGGACACCTACAGCTTCACGGACATGGCAAGGATAAAGTGCGACGTGGCGCTTGTCCCCATCGGCGGGGGGTCGGTGATGGACCCGTTTGCCGCGAACAGCATAGTGAAGGAGATGCGGCCAAAGGCCGCCGTGCCCATGCATTATAACACATATGAAAAGATTAGCCAGGATCCCAACGAGTTCGTGACCGACCTGGGCGGGATTACAAAGGGCGTGGCGCTGCGGGTAGGGCAGGAGTTGCGCATCTGAAGGCTTTTTATTCATATCATATTGCAAGAAATGACAACCAGAGGTGCGTAAACATGATAACCGGGATAAAGATAGTGAAGGTCGAGGCAAGGCGCGACAAGGACGAGGACATGACGGGCCTCAATGTCAACATCGGGCTTGACGCTGTGGCGCTTGTGAACGGCGAGGTTGCAATCTCGTTCAACTACTCGGTGGTTTACACCGAGGGTGTCGGGGAAATCAACATGAAGGGCACCATAACCTCGCGCGAGGACGCCAAGCTCACCAAGGACATCATGGCAAGGTGGGAAAAGGAGAAGAAGCTCCCGGATGCATTTGCCGAGATAATGCTCAACGCGATAAACTACGCGTGCGGGACGAACGGCGTGTTCGTCGCGCGCCCGGTGAACCTGTCGCCGCCCATCGTGCCGCCCAAGATACAGCTCGGGCCGCAGAAGCCTTGAGGCTTCTGCGCGTTGTTTATTTTTTCAGGAAAATTAGCGGAAGCGCAAGCATCACCTGTACGACTGGTACCATCTCTGGTATTCCTTGTGCGTGGCAAAGCAGCGGATGACACGAAGGACATCACCGTCTGCCAAGTAGACGAGGCGTGCCTGTTTTGTAACATCTTCCACGTTCCAGGGGAGGCCGTGCTTCAGGTGGCGGCGAGGCGGCATGCAGGCGAGCTTTTCAATATGGGAAAGGAAGAAGCCTTGTAGCTTCCTTTCAAATGCCTTGACGTCTTTTTTTGCCTCGTCAGACCAGTCGATTTCCATTCAAAGACCCAGTTCCTTTTTCAGCTGCGCCTGCGAAGTCCACTTCTTGCCCTTCATCTTTTCCATTTCAGCGCGCACGCCGCGCTCGACAAGCATCGCCTCTTCATCGTCAAGCTTGCGCCCATAGTCAAGGAGCGCCTGGCGTATCACTTCGGTCTGGTTGCCGGCAAGCCCTTTTTGTATCGCCTTGCCGATTATTGCCTGGTAGTATTCGCCCAAATTTACATTCATATGCTCACCCAATGTACATTCAATGATATGCTGGATATTTAATGGTTGCACATTACGGGGTGGGTTGTTCATGGCGAAAATAACGGAAAAATGGCTTAAAAATATGCGCAGGGCAGGATGCCGGTGCACTTTCAGTGCACTGCACGCCAAATCCTTCTGGATTTGACTGTGCCGGTGGAAGGAATGCGCGCGCCATTTTCCTTACAGCCGCCCGCCGCCCGACGAGACCGCCTTGAAGGTGGAAAGCATGCTGCGCAGCGCGAATGCGAGCGCGGGGAGCACCAGTATCACCGAGAGCGAGGCAGGCGCAAGGAGGTATGCCCAGAAGTATGCCGCGCACAGGAAGAAGAAGAATGCCATGGAGACAAAATGCCCTATTGCGGCATAGCGAGCGCCCGAGCTTGAGCGCGCAATCATCTTGAGGAGCGACACCTGCGCGGACTTCACGTTCACCAAAAACAGCGCGGACGCGATGAAGAACACCCCGAAGAAGTAGACGAAGAACGGGTCGAGGAAGCGCCATTCCGGGGTCTGCGCGAAAAATATGCCCAGGTAGCACACAAGGGATGCGATGCCGAGAAGCACCGCGTTTTTCGACGTGAGCACCAGCTGCTCGCGCACCGAGAACTGGTCGGTGTGGTGCGCGATTGTCGGCAGCTTCTCCACCACCCTGTAATAGCGGGATGACTCCGAGACCGCCCGGCGCATGCCAAGCGCGGTGGAGCGCAGCAGGCGCAGGTTCTTTATCACTATCTGGGGCACCACGGACTGGATGGCATTGTACGCCTCGTTCTCGCGGCTTATGAGCCAGGCCGAAAGGAAGGAAGTGGCGATTATGGCGAATGCAAAGCTGCCCAGGAAGTCCCTCTGCAATATGCCCGATGATGCGCCCTGGCTTATGAGCAGGAGCGACAGCTCGGACATGGAAAGGAACACCGCGGCGCAGAAGCAGGCATTCCTGCCGGAAAAGCCGGCCATGTACGAGGAGAAGCCGGATGCGGCAAAGCGCACGATGATGCCTATTGCCAGGAAAAGGAACAGCAGGGGAAGGTCGGACAGCACTCCGGACATGTTGACCATCAGGCCTATGGAGAAAAAGAAGAACGACGCAAAGAGTGAGTTGAACGGCCGGATTTTCTCCTCTATCCTGCGGGAATGGGGCGAGCCGGCGATGGTGCTTCCGGCAAGGAAGGCCCCTACCGAGAAGGAAAGCCCGATTGCGGATGAGAGGTAGCCGATGACGAGGACCAGGCTCACGGTTGACAGGATGATGAGCTCGTCGGAGTGCGCGAACAGGTCGAGGAACTTGTTGATGAGGCGCGAAAGCACGAGATAGGCGAATATGAACGTGAGCACCACGCGCAGCACCGCGACTGCAAGCGAGTATTCGCCCGGGGAGACGGGGTTTGCTATGAGGCCGAGGAAGAAGACGGCGAGCAGGTCCTCGATGACCAGCACCGAGATTATGAAGCTCACCTCCGGGCGCTTTATCCTGCCGGAGTCCTCGAGGAGCTTTATGATTATGGGCGTGGATGAGAATGAAAGCGCCACTGCCACGAGCACCGCCGCCTGCGTGCCAAAGCCCATTGCCGCAAGGCAGAAGTGCGCCGCGAAATACACTATGCCTATTTTCAGGAGGGCGGCAAGGAAGGTGAACCAGCCCATTTTCCACAGGCGTATGACCGAGAACTCAAGCCCGATGCCGAACAGGATGAGGGCGGCGCCCATCACCGCGAATGTTTCCACGAGGGACGGGTCCGTGATGATTATGGTGCCGAAATTGAGCCCGAAGAGGCTCAGGCCTGCAATCGGGCTGTAGGGGCCGACGAGTATTCCCGCAGCAAGCACGCCCAGTATGTGCGGAAGGCGGAGCCTGTTGAAAATCAGCGCGGAGAGCATGATGACCGTGATGCTTATCCCTACCGCTAATGCCGGCTCCATGCATGGCTAAAAGCAGCCTAAATTTAAAAGCGGTTGGATGCGGCTATGGCGCGGGCCCGCATGATATCGGGGTGTTGCCCGCGATTATATAGAGCACAGACGGCGCAATCACCGAAATGAGTATGCCTATGATGGCGCCTGTGAGGGCAGAAGTCGCCCAGACGTTCGCGCGCGCCCTCGTCTCCGCGCCCATCATCTGGCCGGTGGCGTAGATGACAGAGGCAAGAAGCACCATGAGCATGGCGGCAACAGGCACCATCTGGCTCAGCCCCCAGCAAAGCGCGGAAAGCGCTGCCTTGAGCTGGCTGGTAGGGGTGTCTGCGAACGCATAGCCTGCAAGCAGGGAAAGCGTGAAAACGAAAAGCATTGCCTTGTCAACTTTCATTGTCGCACCTGTCATCCTTTTGCGAATAAGGATTTTAAATAGAGGGGTAGCCATTGGAAGGGACAGCGAAGCATCACCACAAATATCCATAAAATACAAAGATTTAAATACTGGACGCACCATAAAGGCATACCACAGGGGTGTGTTCATGGCGAAACCTTTTGCATTGTTCATAGGCATGCTTCTATTCATTTCCATGCCTTTCGCGGAAACCTATTCCAAGAAATACGTCTCGGACGGCTGGCTCGAGGTGACGCGCACCATAGAGTCCGGCAAGGCGGGGCAGTGCCCGCTTTCCCAGATAGGCATCAGCGACGTCTGCGCGAACAGCGGCACGTCGCAGGCGGGCGGGTCAGGCTCTGTTTTTACGCTAGTCACGCTTTCATTGAGAAACATCGGCTCGATTGACAGGAACTATGTGAATATCGGCGAGAGCCTCTCCTTTGTGCCTGCCGGCGCAGCGGTTTCATTTTCGCCAAGCCCGTCGCAGTTCGACGGAAGGCAGGCGGTGTGGGAAGTCGCCGCACTTTCGCGCGGGGAAACAAGGAATGTCACCTATGAGTTTGGCGCGTCCGTGAGCGAGGCTGCGGTCGGGAGGATACCCGACGCGGCGGCAATTGCCGCGCCAAGCACGGCGGTGCTTTCGGCGCCTTCCCAAGTCCAGGCGAACAGCACGCTTACCGTTTCCCTCAAGTCATTGGATGGCACGCCGATAACTGGCGCAAAAATAGTGGTGGGCTACCCTGACGGGAGCAGCCAGGCCGTGCGCACAGGCAGCACAGGCGCGGCGAGCCTGATGGCGACGCGCGTGGGAAGCTACACCTACTCGGCAGAGGGCTACAGGCTCTACCAGATGGTGTCCACAATCGCATACGGGAAGAATGCAACGCAGGGCAGTGTGCCCGCAACCGCCGCAAGCGCATCCGACCCGGGCATCCTGCCGATGGTGCTGGGCGTGCTCCCGATATTCGCGGGGATTTTTGCAGCGGCGGTGGTGGCGCTCATCATCTACAATTTCCTCTCTGCAAGGCGCGAGGAGGAGGATGTGTCCGGGCCGGCGCCCAAGCTTGCCGAAGAGCAGGCAAAAGGCGAGCCGGGCATGAATTATTCCCAGAAGTTCACGTTCGGCACGGAAGACGAGCACCAAAAAAACCTGGATGACACCACCCGCCGCATGGTGGACAGCCGCAAGAGGCGCATTCAGGAAAGCGGGCCGAAGCCCCCTGAAGAGCACGAGGAGGCTGATGCAGAAATCGAGGAAGCCGCGCGCAACGAGGAAAAAGTATTCAGCGCGCAGGAGATGGACGGGTCGGAAAGCACGGTGACGAACGGGGACATGGACAGCGAGCTTGTCGAGCTTGAGAGGAACGCGCGCATAGCGGGAGAGGTGGCGGAGCAGGAGAAGGAAGTGGAGAGCATGCTCACCCAGCTTGAGGACATACGGAACAAGCTGCGCGCGGGAAGGAGCGCCAAGCCCGATGGCGAAGCAGGCGGGAGAGGCGGTGAGGCGGAGGAGCCTGCAAGGAAGCCAAAGCCCCCGGCAAGGGCGGCAGCGCCTGCAAGCAAGGCAGCCACGCCTGCAAAGGCAGCGGCGTCCGCAAGCAAGGCAGCCACGCCTGCAAAGGCAGCGGCGTCCGCAAGCAAGGCAGCGGCAAAGCCATCAGCCAAGCAAAAATTCCGCAAAAAGTAAAGCAGTGATTGCCCTCAATTGCCGGCGCACGACGCATTTTCCTTTTTAGAGCCGGCTGTGCACTTGCCGAAGCTCGTGCCGCACGGGTTGCACGTAATATAGCCAAATGAGCAGCCGTTTATGCTGCAGCCCACCTTTTCCCCTGGCGAGCAGACTTTTTTCGGAAGCGCGCAATCCGAGAATATGCCGCCTGCGCATTCCTGCGCGCCGGGGCAGCCGTTCTTTTCGCATTCCTTTGCCTCATTCCCGGCACACTCGCGTGCAAGCACAAAAAACACAAGCGTGGCGTTGCAGCCCTTTCCCTGCGCAAAAAACGAGTGGCTGCCTTCCTCAAGCGAAAACCCCTTGGAAATCAAAGGCTCTCCGCTTCCAAACCATGAGCCGTCCAATGAGACATGAAACGCGCCGCAGGTGGAAACCGCGCGAAGGGCGGCGGTGTTGCCGGATACCAGGGGCCCGGAGGGCAATGACATGGAAATTTCCCCGCCCTGCATGGCGCCATTATCCTGCGCCTGGAGGAAAAAATATGCCGCCAGGATTGCAGCGCACGCTAGGAGAATGGGAAGGAGGAATGCAAGCGCGATTTGCCTTGCCATATGTTTCATCTTTTCATGCCTGTTTTTTCCCGCATTGGCGCCGTTCCTATTCACCTGTAGGAAACGTGGAAGCCGCCCGCGCCCTGCAGCAGGAGCTGCAGCGCCTGGGCCGAAAGCGAGCCAAACAATGTGCCGCGCTTCTGGCTTGAGGATATTTCGCAGAGGCGCGGCTCGCCCCCGGGCGCAAGGGGCATGCTGGACAGGCGCGCCGCCGCTGCAATGGCCGCGTCCTTGCTGCCAAGCTCGTCCACCAGGCCTATTTTTTTCGCCTGCCTTCCCGTGAGTATGCGTGCATCCAGCACTTCCTCGAAACCCGCCCTGTCGAGCTTCCCTGCGCGCCCCTCCTTGACAGCGGTGAGGAAGGATTGGAAGCTCTCATTCACGATGGACTGCCATACTGCCCGCTCCTTTTCCGATATAGGGCGTTCGGATGAGCCCATGTCCTTGAGGTCGCCTGTCTTGAACGTTGTACTGTTTATGCCGAGCTTTTCCATGAGCCCGCTGTAGTCGGAAAGCGTGGCGCGCGCGCCAATGCTTCCCGTGAGCGCATCCGGGTTTGCCACGATGTAATCCGTGCCTGCAGCTGCATAGTAGCCCCCTGACGCGGCCATCTCGCGTATGAATGCCACCGACGTCTTGTTCATTGCGCGCACCGCAGAGTATATCTCCTGGCTTGCAATCACCGAGCCGCCAGGCGAGTCTATCAGCAGCAGCACCGCGCGGACATCCTGCCTGCCGCCTGCCTCCCCAAGCTCGTCCGCAATGGTTTGCGAGCCTTTCTGCTCGTCTGTGAATAGGGAGGATGGAATGTCCTGCGTAACGAGGGGCCCGCTTATTTCCACCACGCCAATGCAGCCCTCGGAGGGAAAAAATGAATATGCTGCAAGCACCAGGACTGCGAGCAGGAAAATCCCGCCCACCACTGCCGCAAGATAGTTTGGCTCGTTTGCTTTGCCTGCCATATTTTCCCTCCCGCGCTGTATTTGCTTGAAGAATTAATAAACTTCCTTGCTGAAAAGTTTGATATGGACGCCGCCGTGTGGGTAATCGAGCTTGTGCTTCTCATACTTCCAGCCTATTTTGCAAACTCCATACCCGTGCTGCTTGGCGGCGGCTCGGCGATTGACGGCGGAAGGAAAATGGCCGACGGGAACCGCGTGTTCGGCGATGGGAAGACCGTGAGGGGCTTTTTTGCAGGCGTGCTTGCAGGGGCGGCGGTGGGCGCTTTGGAGGGCGCGCTCTTGACAGGCACCTCGTGGGACATCTACGCAGGGGGCGGCAGCGCATTCCTTGCGCAAGGCGCCGCAGGCACAGCCCATGCGCTTGCAGGCGGCAGCGGCGCGTTGCAGGCGTGGGGCGCTGCCATCCCAGGCGCGCTTCAGGCACTCGGGGCAGGCGGCGCAGCGTATGTGCTTGCAGGCCTGCTGCTTGGCTGCGGGGCAATGGCAGGCGATTTGCTTGGAAGCTTCATAAAGCGCAGGCAGGGCCTCGCGCGCGGGAAGCCCTCGCTTGTGATGGACCAGCTGCTTTTCCTCGCGCTTGCGCTGCTCTTTGTGTATCCCCTTGCGCAGCAGCTTCTCACGGTTGAGGCTGTGCTTTTCCTTGCCGTGCTCACCTATTTTGTCCATGTGGGCGCAAACGTGGTCGCCAACAGGCTTGGCCTGAAGAAGGTGCCCTGGTAAAGAAGCGCTGCGGAACTCCCAGGTGGGGCAAGCTATTTGGCTTTTGCCCCTAGCATGGCACTGAACGCCAATGATTTGGGAATTTGCTTCTCCGCGTTCAGGTGCTCTGCGAAGCTCTCAGTGTAGACCAGCAGCATCTCCTTGCCTGACTTCAGATATTGGTTGCCCTCGAGGAAAAACCTGAAGGTCTCCAGCGGCGCGTGCACGAGGTTGTAGAAGAAGTTGCAGACGGGATTGACAACGGTGTCTAGTTTGCCAGAGCCTCCGAAGATACTGCTCGCTGCACTATCTATACCTGGTGCCAAGCCAATCTCAACGGCTGCTGCAAATGCAACGAAGTCCGCGATGGGACCGATAAGATTGCCAAGGAAAAGCTTGTCAAGGCCGTATAATACCGTGGAAGCACCAGCCACTATAAAGCCGGCATTAACCAATTTATCCTCTGATGTATAAGACATCTCTTTTCTTTCAACATTTCCCGAAAAGCGCGTGTCGCCATAATACAGATTATGGCGTATATATGGTACCATGCCATCCAAGAAAGAATCTTTCTGCTCCCTCGTAAAGTTTCCATAAGCGGGCTGTTTCTCAAGTATTTTTTCGCAAAATACGCGGATTTTCGTCCTTTTGACCAATTCAGGGTCGCGGCGGGTGTTTTCGGCAAGCTTGAAAATGTCCCTGCAAGAGACGGAAACGCCGGGAGCAACCGCGAACTCCTTTTTCGGGACAAGCGGATAAATCATCTTTGCGCCAAGACCAGGAACCATGCCCACGATACCACCTGTGCAGGCTTCTATATGCATGGTTTTTTATAACTTTACATGGTTCGTCACTCCCGGCGCTTGCCAGGGGGCAGCCTGCAGGGCAGCAGTAACTGTTCTTTTTAATTTAAGCCGAGCAATTGGCACCATGGAATTCGTGGACGAAGTGGTGCGCGTCAAAAAGCCCCCTGCAAGGCTGATAGACACGCTTGCCGAGCAGTATTCCGCGATTGCCTTCAGGTTCGGCTACCTGGAGGCGCAGTCCCCGTGCTGGCTCTACTTCATGAGGAAGGGAAGCGGATGCGCCGCGTTCGAGGTCCAGTTCGGGAACATCAGCGAGTTCAAGTCATCATTTTCGAGGCTGGTGAAATCAGGCGCGGAGCTTTGCTTCATGGTGACAAGCTCCCGCGCGCATACCATGAGGCTGGAGGAGGCAAGGGGGCTGCTGCTCCGCAACTTTGAGATAAAGAAGCAGAAGTACGTGCTTATCGACATCGAGACGGGGCGGCACCTGCGCGTGAACTTCGAGTGGGACAGGTTTGAGCAGAAGCTGTCCTCGCAGGGAGGGGAGGAGGAACGCCACGGCGCGCCCATTTTCCGCGAAGCGCGCAGGAAAAAGATTTACGGCAGGCGCGGCGAGCACAAGGAGCAGGACTGAATGGTGGGGCTAGTAAACGGAGAATACAGCCCCCATTGCCACATTGTAACGCCCTGCTCTGCCTTGCTTGTCAAAAAGTTCGGCTGCCCGAAGATAATCCTCTTTCGCGCCTTTTTTATCGCCTAAGGCTTGCTTGACATTGCCGCGGTTGAAGTAGGCGTCTGCATTGAAAGGATCGAGGCTGATTGCCATGCTGCAGTCCTCTATTGCGCCTTTTGGGTCGCCGAGATGGAGTTTGTCAATGCCGCGGTTTTGGAAGGCGCCTGCGTCTTTTG
This sequence comes from Microcaldota archaeon, assembly GCA_026396415.1. Lineage (GTDB taxonomy): Archaea > Micrarchaeota > Micrarchaeia > Anstonellales > Anstonellaceae > UBA10161. Next base: position 49,387 of record JAPLWX010000050.1, on the reverse strand, counting down.
GGCTCAGGCGTATTGCTTCGCCGTAGTCCGCTATCGCACCTTCATAATCTTTTAGCCTGGATTTTGCAAAGCCGCGGTTTTCGTAGGATAACGCATCAGCATATGCTGCATCTGACTGGGAAATTTCGATATAAATGATGGGATAGTATTCGCGCAGGCTTTTCGAATCAGAGTATATGCCGGATGTGGTTTCGAAAAACAGGCTTTTCGTGCGCACCAGCGCGTGCTCCGGGACAGTAAGAATCCATAATGGCATGCCAAGCCTTGCAGCAACATCGAAAACAAGGAAAGCGGAATTGTCGCAGTCATAAATTTTCGTGAGCAGCGATTCCCAGAGCATGCCATGCTTGTTTTCGCCATATTTTATTTCAAGGTTGCCGTTCATGACGCCCCATATCCCGCTAATGAAGCTTTCCTGCATTTTGCTGCTGAACCTGCCGCCTTTCAGGTCTGGTTTTATTCCAAGCCCGTCCTTGAGGATTTGCGATATTGATTCGGCGAGTCCGGTGTATTTTTCAACCATTTCCGCAAGTGTCGGCGGCTGCCCGCCAATGTTGTGGGCTTCGAATAGCGTCTTGACAAGGTTCGGGTCTTCGAATTCAATCTCAAGCCTGCGCGCACCTATGCATATGCCAGATAAACTGATTGCAGGCGCGGCAATGGCAGGCTGGGATTCTTTTGGCAGGCTGCGGGCTACGAAGGCTTTGATGTGGCTTTTGCCCTTTCTTACACCACTGCCGGCGGTGTCCGCTATGTGAGAAGGAAGCCTGCTTGGTCCGAATGCCGAAAATGCCGTCATTGCGAGCTTTTCTATCCTTTTCGCGTGCCTGAGGCTGACATTGCTTCCTTGTTTTTTGGAAATCATGTAAAGCCGCCCCAGGTTGGAGAGAAAGTCAACCTCTGAGAATGCCACCGCCTCTGATGCATCTGAGAGATAACGTTGGGAGAACTCTGCAATCTGCTTCATCTGGCCCGCGCTGAGAGCTGGCTTTTCCTTATGCGGCATTTCAGGCAAGGTCGGAGGCTCCGCAGTCATGTTTGGTTATCTGCTTGCAACTCCATAAAAATCATTGCCATCGCCGGGCTTCTGCAGGGCTGCAAGCCTGCCCAGCGCGTGCTTGCCATTTTAAACCTAGCCGCCAAAATGCATGCGGTGGGAGAATGGCGGAAGTACCGATTTCTCAAGGGCAATATCTTGTTTCGCTTGCTAGGCAGGCCATAGAAGGATATTTGGCAAACGGCAAGAAGGTGTCGCCCTCACGCTCCGGGGGGGCGCTTTTGGAGAAGCGGGGCGTTTTCGTGACGCTGGAGACATATCCCAAGCACGAGCTGCGCGGCTGCATAGGCTATCCCCTGCCCATAAAGGAGCTTGCGCTTGCTACCGTTGACTGCGCGCTTTCCGCGGCGTTCGATGACCCGCGCTTCCCGCCTGTGGAGAAATGCGAGCTTGGCAGGCTCGTGATAGAGGTAAGCGTGCTTTCTGTGCCCGAGGAGATAAAGGTAAAGAAACCCGAGGAATACCTGAAGAAGATAAAAGTTGGCAGGGACGGGCTTATCATCCACTACGGGTATTCGTCAGGCCTGCTGCTCCCGCAGGTGCCGATAGAATGGAACTGGAACGAGGAGGAGTTCCTCTGCCAGGTGTGCGAGAAAGCGGGCCTGCCGCGCAACATGTGGCAGTCGCCCTCTGCGAAAATCAGCTCCTTTGGCGCGCAGATATTCTCGGAAAAAACCCCGGGCGGTTCCGCGGAGCAGAAAAAGCTGATACGCTAAGCTGGTTTTATGGAAGTGAAAGTGAGGAAAACAAAGGAGGGCGTGGAGCTTTTCGGCAGCGTGCCCCTTGAGATTGCGAATGCGTCCGCGCTTGAGATTTTCCTTCTTCGCGACGGCATTTACCTGCTTTCCGCCAGAGGGGCAATAGGCGGGCAAAAGGCAGCAGGCCCCCTTTCCGAGCCCGAGCTTGCGCTTGTGAAAAAGCTGCTTGCGATAAAATTTGAGAGGCGCACGCCAACCGACGTGGATAAGACGCTTTCCGAAAAGGAGAAGGCAACCCTTGCTTCGCTTGTGGCAAGGAATATGGTCAATGTCTTCCGAAGCGGCAAGTACGAGAAGGGAGTGTACAATGTCTCCGATGCCGTTTTCGGGCAGACAAGGGACGTATTGGGCGCTGTGCAGCATGCCGCAGGCGCCCCATCGGCAGCGGGAACAGGCGCCGCGCAGCGCGCAGCCGCCCCTTCGGCTGCCAAAGGCACTTCGGCAATGCCGCAGCGCGACCCGCTTGCGCGCGGCTGGCTGGTGCTTGACAACGAGGGCGACGCGAGGCAGCTTTCAGGCTCTCTTGAGGCAAGGATAAAGGCAGGCGAAGTGGCAGGCCTGCGGTCCTTTGACAGGAAATACTATTTCATCAGGAAAGACTTTGCAACAGCGCACCAGCCAAAGATAATGTCCGCGCTTGGAAAGGGCGACAAGACTGCGGAGGAGCTTTCGCGCGTGCTTGGGCTTTTGCCAGAGGCATGCCTTGCAATCCTTCTGCACATGGCAGAGGAAGGGGAGCTTCTTGAGAAAAGCAAGGGCAAGTTTGCGCTTGCCTAGCAAGGGGAGATTATGTTCAGGATTCGGGACCCGCTGCACGGAACCATTGCGCTGACAGGCACCGAGGAGAGGCTGCTTGACTGCTGCCAGATGCAGAGGCTTCGGGGCATACGCCAGCTTGCCACGGGCTATCTTGTGTATCCAGGCGCAAACCACACGCGCTTCGAGCACTCCATCGGCACGCTTTTCCTTGCGGACAGGATGTGCCGCGAGATGGGCATGACGGAGGAGAGGATATCGAAGGTGAGGGCGGCTGCGCTTCTTCACGACATAGGGCATGTCGCATTCTCGCATGAGTCCGAGGCAGTGCTCAAGGCAAGGCTTGGCACGCACGAGGAGGTGGGAAAGCGCCTGGCGCTCCACGGGGAAGTGGCGGATGCGCTGTCATCCGAGTTCTCCCCGCGCGAAATCGCAGATGTCTGCGACACCACCATTGGCAGCGTGATAACATCCGACATTGGCGCGGACAGGATGGACTACCTGCTGCGCGATTCGCACTATACGGGGGTTGCCTATGGCGTGATAGACACGCAGAGGATTTGCACCAGCGTGTCGCTTGGCAGGAAGGGCCTGCTCATACGCGAGCGCGGGCTTGAGGCCGCGGAAAGCCTGCTGGTCGCGCGCATCACCATGTTCTCCACGGTCTATCTCCACAAGACTGTGAGGATTGCCTCGCGCATGCTGCAGCAGGCGATTATGCTTGCCCTTGAGGACGGCACTCTTTGCGAGGAGGACTTCCTTTCCTTTGGCGATTCGCAGGCATTGGACGCGCTTGGCGCCTCGCCCCGCGCGCATGAATATGCGGCAAGGATAAAGAAGCGCCATCTTTTCAAGAAAGCCTATTCCGTGCCCATGTCAAAGATGAGGATGCCCGCGCGCAAGGCAGAGGAGGAGCTTACGGACGCGTGCGGCTGCCCTGTGCTTGTGGACATCCCCAACCTGTCAGCCAAAGCGCACATACTCCTTGAGAAAAAGGACGGAAAGATACTTCCCCTCGCGCGCGAGAGCGAGCTTGTCTCCGCGCTCGTCTCCATGCAGTCGCGCAGGCTGGAGGCGCTTGTCATGTGCGATGAGAGGCATGTCAAGAAGGTTGCGCGCGCGGCGAAAAGGCTGTTTGGATAGGAAAGAGATTTTGCTTTTCTTGGAGAGCTAACGCGCACGTCTTCAATTGTGAATTTCCGCGTGATCGTTTCACGTCCTATGTAGAACTACTCTCAATTTTTCTCTGTCTATTGTGCGCCCACCGAGATAGTAGTCATAATCAGATATACTTATGGTGGCAGTTCTTGTAATAGGCGAGACCAGATACTTGGTGTCGTAATTTGAACGAGCGTTTTTCCATCTTTTCAGAACTCTCGTCTTTACTTTCCCATGTTTGACTGTCATCTTGTTTATCCAATGGTCGTTATCATCACCTGAATTATCTTTGAAAATATAGACATAATTTCTACGATGAATTATTTTCACATAACAATGGAATGTTCTTGCTCGTTTATCACTGAAAAACGTTTTGTGAATCCAATCGAGGAACCCCACATATATCACCAAATCATTTTTCTTGAACCACTACTCGATATCCATACTGCCCTTCCCGAACGTGAAGAACTCCCTCTCCTGAAATCCAAGTGCCTTGGCAACCAACACCGAAGGAAACTCTTGGAGCTTCACATTATACCAACTCACCCTCTTGTTGAAAACCTTCCTCTCATGTGCCAGTTCATTCTCCACATGGGTGATTTCATTCTGAAGCCTGATGAAACTCCTGTCGGCTTTCAGTTGCGGATAATTCTCCTGAACAATGAGTAACTTGGACAGCGCTGCTTCGAGCATGTTGGCATTCTTAATCTTCTCATCTTTGGTCTTGCTCTCCGCCCACTGCGACCTCAAGTGCGTGACCTCCTCCAGAGTTCCCTTCTCGTGCTTGGCGTAGCCCTTGACACACTCAACAATGGCGGGTATCAAGTCGAATTTCTTCTTGAGATGAACCTCAACATGACTTGCCTGTCGGTCTACGTTTATCCTAAGATTGACAAGTCGATTGTATGTAATGATACAATATATGCCTCCAATCACGACTACTCCGCTAACAACGTATATCATATAGTCCACGCACATCACCTCAGAATTTCACAGTTTTCTTGTAGTATTCATCGTGCTTGTCAAGATTAGTTGGAGTTATGCTGACCTTAAAGTGCCTCACCATCCGCTTCACGGCTTCCTGTTTCGTTTTCAGACCATTGACAACCTTGTAGACTTCGGCAATCTTGTCCTCTTCGTCTGACAAATCAATCAATATCTTGACCATATACATTCCCATGTAACATTATGTTATACAGTATTATAAACCTATGTTTTATTCCCAAAATATGAACAACCAATAAAGGCTAACCTTCCGAAGCCTCTATTTTAGCAGCGCGATATTCGCCTACAGCTACGTTCTGTTTTCGACCTATCCTTTTCCAGAAATTGCGCGCGGATTGGCAGCCGTATCTGATTTTATTTATAAACAAACTACCATGATGGTAAACCAAAGACAGTGAATTTGGCACTAAACTATCTTCGGTGGGTCAGTAAATCTATATATTCTCGCAACAATAAGGTCAGTAGGAACAGTAGCTGAGACAGCAGTGGTGGAACAAATGGCAAAACCAATTGAACCGACGCCGGTTCTTGAAGGGAAGAATGCGGAGAATTTCCTTGAGCAGACACGGATTGAAGAGTCTGCGGTTAATCCGAAGAAGGCAAAATTCCTGCACGAATGCTTCGACATATACCAAAAATTCAAGGTATGAGCGCCGACTTTTATGCCAGAGCCATTCCCAGTGGAAGAACTTACGATTGTTCGCCTCAAGCCAGGCATATCAGTTGAGAAATTTGATTGCAACGATCCGGACCTGAACGATTTTATCAGAAATGACGCATTTGTATACGCAGAAAAGAAGCTGGCCCAGACATTCATTGCTCTTTATAAAAATGAGCCGATTGCGTTCATAAGCGTGTGCACGGATGCAATCCGGCTGGGCATGAAAGAACGGAAGGATGAGTTCGGAAAAGAAAAGCCCCACGCGGATTACCCTGGAATCAAGGTGGCCCGGTTGGCAACAGCAACGCCACACCAAAATCGCGGAGTGGGGGCATTTCTAGTGAAATACATCATCGGAAAGGCGATAGCCATATCTGAGGAAGTCGGCTGCAGGTTCGTAACAGTGGATGCTTACCCGGCCCAGCTTAAGTTCTACACCGGCTTGGGATTTGTAAGGAACCTGAGCGACGGCAGCGGGGCAAATGTAAGCATGCGCCTCGACATCTACCAGTGGAACCGGCAAGTGGAAAAAGCCATTCCAAGCCAACCGCCAGCTCCTAAATCTGCATAGAGAGGGCTTCCGCTAAGGAAAATGGTTTGCTTAGCCTGGCTCAGGCGCTGCCTCTCAGCAGCGTGTCGATGATTTTCACGACCACTATGAAGACTGCCGAGAAGAGCACCACCCCGCGCGGGTTGAACTTGATGCCGCCAAGGTTGGTGTTGGAGGAAATCCCCATTATCCCCGCAGCGGACTGCGGGCCTGCCACGGATAGCCTGTCCACGCTCATATCGAGGTCTGTGAGATTAAGACTTTAAAAGGCTATTTGCCCCAAGCCAAAGCATGGCAGGCTTGTTCGGGACATCAGGCATACGGGGCATTTACGGCAAGGAGGTCACTGCTTCCCTCGCCATGCGCACAGGAGGCGCGGCTGGGAAGAAAGGGGGAAAACTCATTATTGCGCGCGATGCGCGCTCCACTTCCCCGCTTCTTGCAAATGCGATTGCCGCGGGGGCCATGCTTTCGGGAGCAGGCGTTGTTGATATCGGCATGGCGCCCACCCCTTTGCTGGCATATGCCACCGCGCGCGAGAAGTGCAATGGCGCCATGGTCACGGCATCGCACAATCCGCCGGAATACAATGGCATAAAGCTGTTTTCATGCGGCTCGGAATTCACGCGCAGCCAGGAAGCCGAAGTGGAAGCGGCAATTGCAGGCAAGGAAAGCGCGGTTGCCTGGAATGAGGCCGGGCAGAAGGAGAGCAAAGACTATGCGCAGGAGTATGCCCATTTCCTGCTCCCGCAGGTGGACACGCCATCCATTGCAGGCAGGAAGCCGCGCGTGCTGGTTGATGCTGGGAATGCCGCTGCCTCCATTTTAGCCCCTGCGCTTTTGAGGGCTGCCGGCTGCGAGGTGGTGGAGCTGTACTGCAGCGAGCCTGGAAAGCCCGGGAGGGATTTGGAGCCAAAAGCAGAAACACTTACCGTGGCATCAGAGGCCGTGAAGAAGAACAGGTGCGACCTTGGGATTGCATTCGACGGGGACGGGGACCGCGCAATCGGCATTGACGAGAAAGGAAGGGTGCTTGCGCTGGATGTGCAGCTTGCCATTTTCTGCGCGCATTTCCTGAAAAAGAAAAAAGGCGCGATTGTCAGCACGGTGGAGGCTTCGCTTTGCGTTAAGGAGACTGTGGAGAAGGCGGGCGGCAGGCTTTCTATCACCCCTGTTGGCAGCCTGTTTGTTGCCGAGCAGGTGAAAAAGCAGGGCGCGGTTTTTGGCGGCGAGCCTTGCGGGGAGTATGTTTTCCCGTCCTCCACGCCTTGCGCGGACGGGCTCCTCTCCGCGCTTTGCCTTGCTGAGATATTCTGCACAAAAGGCAGGCTTTCCGCGCTTGCAGACGGCGTGAAAACATATCCCATAGAGAGGCGCAAGTACGGGTGCGGGGGAAAAAGCAAGGAAAGGATAATGGCGGAGCTGGCAGGGGGGCTGGCGTTCCCTGAAGCAAAGCTTTCCACCATAGACGGACTGCGCTATGATTTTTCCGATGGCTGGCTTCTTGTGCGCCCTTCCGGCACCGAGCCCGCCATGCGCCTTACATGCGAGTTTAAGGGCAAGAAAAAGCTGGACGAAACGGTTGCTGCTGCTGAAAAAGCCATACTGGCAGCGATTGCCTGACCTTGTTTTTGCCTTGCGGCTGGCAGACTCGCGAAATTTAATAAAGTGGCATGGGCAAAAGGGCAGCATGGCAATCAAGAAGGCAGTGGTGCTGGCTGCTGGCGAGGGCAGGCGGCTGCGCCCGCTCACCTACACGCGCCCCAAGTGCATGATACAGCTTGCTGGAAAGCCCATACTTGCGCACGTGCTTGAGAATCTCAAGTCCGTAGGCGTTTCCGAGGCAGCCGTGGTGGTCAAGTACAGGAAGGAGACAATATCCGACTACTTTGCAGCGCACCCTGTGCCAGGCATGAAGCTGTCATTCATCGAGCAGGGCGAGAATTACGGCACTGCCGCGGCATTCGGCTATGCCGAATCCTTTGCCACGGACCAGTTTTTCGGGGTGGCAGGGGACATCATATCAGAGCCTGAGGCGCTCAAAAAACTGGCTGAGGGCGCATCGGGAGAGGCAACCGCGGCGCTGCGCGCCGTGGAGGATGCGCGCGAGTACGGCACCGCGGTGGTGAAGGCAGGCAGGATTTCCGGCTTTGAGGAGAAAGCGGAAAAGCCCAAAAGCAACCTTGCCAACTGTTCATTGTACGTTTTCGAGCCGTCCATTTTCAAAAAAATTAGGAATGTGAAAAAGTCAGCGCGCGGGGAATATGAGATAACCGACCTGCTGCTCGGCGCCACCGCAGTGGAGGTGGGCGGCTTCTGGCTTGACATGGGCATGCCCTGGCAGCTTTTCTCGGCAAACGAGTTCCTGCTTTCAAAATTGCCTGAGAAGAAGGGCAAGCTTGAGAACTGCACGGTGAAGGGGAAAGTCATCATGGAGAAGGATGCGGTGGTGTATGACTCCTACCTTGAGGGAAATGTCTACATCGGCGAAAAGACCGAGGTGGGCCCGCATGCATATATTCGGGGCACCACCTCGATTGGCAGGGACTGCGGCATAGGCGACTCCACCACGCTGAAAAACGCCATACTGTTCGACCATGTGAATGCCAAGCACCTCACCTACATCGGCGACTCCATTGTTGGAAGCAACTGCAATTTCGGAGCCGCGACGCAGATTGCGAACTACCGCTTTGACGCAGGGCACATCCACGCAGTGGTGAACGACGTCGTCATCGACACGAAGAGGAACAAGCTTGGCGCGATAATAGGCGACAACACGAAAATGGGCGTGCTTTGCGCGGTGATGCCCGGCAAGATGATAGGCGACGGGTGCTGGATAGACGCGAGCGTGGTGGTAAAAGAAAATATTGAGCGCAACACGCACGTGGTGCTGCACCAGGCTATAACGAAGAAGAAGCTCGGAAGCGGGGAAGCCGGTGCGGGAAGCGACTGATTTTGGTGGCTGCTTGTCGGAAAAAAGGCATGTTATTGTGGGGCTTGACCCTGGCTCTACATTTGGCATAGCAGCGGTGGGGCTGGACGGCAGGAAAATCGCCACGCGCTCCACAATGGGCGGTTTTTCGGACGCTGCGCGCATTATCGAGGCACTAGGCACGCCTTCGCTGGTCGCGTGCGACACCAATCCTGCGCCCGAGGCAGCGCTGAGGCTTGCATCGTACTTTTCCTGCAGGCTCTTTGTCCCGAGGCAGAGCGTGAGGGAGGAGGACAAGCGCCTTGTGGCGCGCGGGGCGGGCACTCAAAACACGCACGAGCGCGACGCCTACTGCGCCGCAGTGTTCGCATACCGCGCGCATGCCAACAAGCTGCGCCAGATTGACGCGCTTGAAGGATTGGAACACGGGGAAAAAGACAGGATAAAACATATGCTCCTGAGGGGGGTGCGCGTGCAGGATGCTTTCATGATGCTTCGCGAGCCTGATGCCAAGCCCGAGGCATATGCGGCGAAAGCAAATACGCACATGAAAGCCGCTTCTTCAGACGAGCTTCGCTCAAGGCTGGAGTCGCTTGCGCGCGAGAACGCCAACCTGAGGATATCGCTTGAAAGGCTGGAGGAGGAAAAGGCCGCGCTCCTGCAGAGGCTTAGGCTGCTGGAAAACGGGGTGAGGCAGTCCGTGGTCCGCGATTCCGAGTACAGGAAGCTGCGCTTCCAGCTGCAAAACGCCATGAACAGGCTCGCGTGGAGGAAGAAAAAGGGGACTGCGCACTACCAGGCGCCCGCGAAAAATGAGGAGCCCAGGAAGAAAGAGGCAAAGCCCGCTGCTGAAAGCGAACAAATAAATAACTTGGGCGAGCAAGAGTTGGACTTGGAAAGGCTGGTGGCAGAATACCGGAAAGCAAGGCGGTAAATAAGGCATAATATTCGCGGAATGGAAAGGGGTGGATGCATGGAAGGGACAATGCCGCAAAACGAAGCTGCGCCTGCAGGGCAGATGGTGCCGCAGGCAGAGCGGACGGACGGGAATGTCATTTACATTGGCAAGAAAAGCGTGATGGGATATGTACTTGCTGTAGTGACTCAGTTCAACCATGGCGAGCGGGAGGTCTTCATCAAGGCAAGGGGCAAGGCGATTTCGCGCGCGGTGGACGTTGCGGAAATAGTCAGGAACAGGTTCCTGCCTGATGCGAAGATAGAGGGCATACTCACAAAGACAGAGGAGCTTGACTCCGAGGACGGGACAAAGTCGAAAGTCTCGGCTATCGAAATCAAGCTTGCAAAGTGATCCAGCCGCCGCCTTTCCAAAAACAGAAGGTGGTTGGATGAAAACTCCTGTTTGCGACTCAGACCTCAAGTCAGGCGAGCTTTGCCCCTCGTGCGAGAAAAAGATCGCGGATGGCAGGATGACGAAGCTTGATTTCGAGGTCGCGCGGATACTCTACAAGATAAACGACAGGTACAACATTTCCAATGCCTCTTTCTACAAGGCAATCGACCTGGGAAGGGTGGTGCTCATACTCACGAAAGGGGAGGCGGGGCTGCTCATAGGAAAGCAGGGGAAGATAGTTTCCGAGATTTCCTCCTCGCTTGGCAAGAAGGTGAGGATTGCCGAGGCGACAGGGGACGTGAAGAAGACAATTGCGGACATCATCACGCCCGCGCGCCTGCTTGGCATAAACCACGCATTCCACGAGGGCAAGGAGATAACAAAGGTGAGGATTGCGCGCGCGGACATCGCGCACCTGCCCCTTGACATCGGCTCGCTGGAGACTGTGCTGCGCTCGCTTGTGGAGCAGGACGTGAAGCTGGTTTTCGAGTGAGAATTAAGTTCCTTCCTCGAAGCTTTCGGCGTACTTCTTCTGCTCCGCGGTCGGCGCCTCAAGCTTTACGCCCTTTGAGGCAAGAAGCATGCGCGCGACTGCATCGTCCACATCCTTGGGAACAGGCATCACGCCAGGCTTCATCTTGCCTTTTGCCTTTGCGCTTTTCGCAAGCAATTCGCAGCAGAGCGCCTGGAGCGCGAATGAGCCGTCCATTATCTCGATGGGGTGCCCCTGCCCTGAGGGCTGCGCGAGGTTCACCAGCCTGCCTTCGGACAGCAGGTAAATGATGCGCCCGTCCTTCTGCTCGTAGCCCTCCACGTTTTCCTTTACATCAAACACGCGCTTGGAAATTGCACGGAGCGCCGGCTCGTCTATCTCCACGTTGAAGTGGCCTGTGTTGGAGAGCATGGCGCCGTTCTTCAGGAGGGCGAAATGCTCCTTGCCAATCACGTTCTTGTTGCCTGTTGCCGTGATGAAGATGTCTCCGATGCGCGCGGCTGAAGGCATGTCCATCACGCGGTAGCCTTCGTAGTGCGCCAAAAGCGCGCGATGCAGCCCGCTCTCATGCGGCCCCAGCGTGCCGTCTATTTCAACCACAATGACGTTTGCACCCATCCCCTTCATGCGCGAGGCAACACCCCTGCCGCACCAGCCATACCCTGCCACCACCACAGTCTTGCCTGCCAGGATTACATTGGTGGCGCGGGAAATGGCATCCACCGTGGACTGCGCGGTGCCGAACTGGTTGTCCAGCAGGAACTTGGAGTGCGCATTGTTCACTGCGAATACCGGGAAGAGGAGCTTGCCTGCCTTCTGCATTGCAAATAGCCTGTTTATGCCGGTTGTCGTCTCCTCGCACGCGCCGATTATCTTTTTCATCTCGCCCTTGCGGCTGGTGTGCAATAAGTTGATAAGGTCGCAGCCGTCGTCAATCACGATGTCAGGCTTGGCGTCCAGCACCGCATTCAGGCAGGAATAGTATTCCTCGCTTGTCTGGTTCGCCCATGCGAACACTTCTATTTTTCCCCCAGCCGCCAGCGCTGCGGCGGCGGCGTCATTGGTGCTCATGGGGTTGCAGGACGATGCGAATACGCGCGCGCCGCCCGCGGCAAGCGTCTCGAGCAGTATGCCTGTCTTTTTCTCGAGGTGAAGCGCAACTGAAATGGTAAGCCCTGCAAATGGCTTTTCCTTCTCGAACCTTTTCCTTATCTGCGCAAGCACGGGCATGTTGGCGCGCGCCCAGACAAGCTCGGCAGCGCCTTTTTTCGCCAAAGAGGCATCTTTTACTTTTGACATGGGAACACCTATAGGGTTTCGAAAGGAAGATATATTAAAGATGGTCGGCAAGAGAGAAATATGCAGAAAATGTCTGGCGCTGACCTCGCTTATGTGCTGCTGGAGCTTGCCCGCTTGCAGGGGAAAAGGATAGCGCGCATAAGGAAGACGCCCGAGGGGATTTTCCTTTTCAAGATTGGCTCGGAAGAGGTGCTTTTCCAGCCTGGCGTGCGGCTGCACCTCACCAGGCAGGCGCTGCAGGCCACGGACGCGCCTGACGGGTTTGTGGGCTTCCTGAGGAAAAATCTTGAGGGGAAGACTGCACAGGAGATAGCGCGGGTGCCAGGCGAACGGATAGTGGAGATAACCACGCGCAGCAAGGAGAAGCTGGTGTTCGAGCTTTTCAGGAAGGGAAACCTCATCCTTGTTGGCGAAGATGGGCTCGTCTATGCCTGCCTGCAGAAGGACGATGCTGGCGGAAGAATGGTGGCGCGCGGGGAGAGGTATGAGTACCCGAAAGCAACGCTGTTTGTGCAAAAAACTCCTGAGAAGGTTGCTTTTTGCGTGCAGGAGAACGCGAAGGGAGAGCCTGTCTCGTTTTCCATAGACTCTGCAAAAGGCGGGAAGCGGTTTGCCGCGCTTTGCGAGGCTCTGGACTACTATTATGCCAACCAGAGGGAGGAAAGCGGCGCGCAGAAGGCTGCGGAAGAGAGGATGGAAAAGCTCCAGCAAAGGCTTGCCTCGCAGGAGGAGGCGCTTGCGAGGATAGATAAGGAGCGCGCGGAAGTGAAAAAGGCGGCCGAGGAAGTCAGCAGGAACTTCGACATGCTGGAGGGGCTGCTGGCACTTGTCAGGAAGATGAAAAAGGAGGGCGCAAGCGAGGAGGGCATCAACCAGGCGATTGCCGCTTACAAGGCAAGCGTGAAGGGGGCAGAGCTAGAGGTCGAAGTTTAACGTCCGCCCGTTATGCAGCGCCTTTTGGTTTATTGCGCTTTTTTCATGTAAGAAGCAAGCACGCGCTTCGCCTTTGCAGCGTGGTTCACCTGGAGCGCATAGGTGTCATACCCGCCCTCCTTTGCGATAAGGTGCATGGACAGTGTGCTGATTTTCTCCTTTGCGAGCCTGGAGGTGAACTGGGCCATCTGCGCAGGCTCGTCTTTTATCTTCACCACCAGCATGTCTGCTTTCAGCACCTGGTAGCCGTTGCTGGTCAGGAGCAAAACCGCCTTTGCCTCGTCCTTTACAGATATGTCGATGAAGCACTTGTTGCCCTGGACCTCGGCCGAGAGGGAGTCTATGTTTATCCTCGCCTTGCCAAGTATGTAGGAGATGTCGGCAATGAGGCCGACCTTGTCCTCTGCAACCACGGTTATCTGCTTGATAAAATCACCCAAACATGACCAGGCGCCTGAATTGCGCGCCCTACTGCGCAGCCACGAGATACCCGGCAAGCACCTTTTTCGCCTTCTTTGGCTTGTCCACCATGAGAGCGTCAAGCGAGTAGCCCTCGCCGCGCGTGAGAAGGTAGATGCTCTCGATGTTTATCTTCGCTCTCTGGAGCTTTTTCGAGATTTCCGAAAGGGCGCCAGGCGCGTCCTTCACCTTCACCACAAGTATTTCGCCGGCAAGGACATGGTAGCCGTTCGACTTCAGTATCATCTCTGCCTTCTTCTCGTCGCTCACCACGAGGCTTATCACGCTTTTCCCGCCCTGGACCTCGGCGGATATGGCCTCTATGTTCACGCGCGCCTTGCCAAGAAGGTAGGAAAGCTCGGCCAGCACTCCGACTTTGTCTGCGACAACCACGGTAAGCTGCTTCATATCCATCTCCCGTTGGGCATTGGCCTGTGAAACCTTATATATTATTCGCTGCCTGCGATGGGTAGCGCCCGGGGCATGGCAGGCAGCCTGCGAAGCGGCGCATTCTTTTTAAACCCTGCCTTCGCCTGCGTTGCAGGAGGGATAGGATGGGTGTTGAGAATTTGCTTATAGGCATAGGGATTGCCGTTGCGCAGCTTACAATCGGGCTGTTCCTTGCAATGGGCTCGGTGTACCTTGGCATACGGATGTTTGACAAGCTGACTGAAGGGATAGACGAGATGAAAGAGCTGCAGAGGGGCAATGTCGCGGTTGCCATCCTGCTTGGCGCCATCATCCTCTCCATCGCGAATGTGGTGGAGGGGGGCGTGTATGGCCTTGCGCAAAGCATCGTGCCGGGACTTACCGCGATGGAGCTTTCAGCCGCGCTTTTGATAGGCGTTGTGAACCTCATCGTGGGAGTAGTGCTTGCCATATTGTCCATCTACGTGGCAATCATCATGCTTGACAAGATAACAGTGGGCATCGACGAATTCAAGGAGCTCAAGCGCGGAAACGTCGCGGTCGCGATAATGATGGCTGCCGTGCTCTTTGCAGTGTCGTTTGTCATTCGCGGCGCAGTGGGAAGCATGGCAAGCGCACTCTCCCCGCAGGGCGTGGCAATGTCGCTCGGATGGGCGTAAGCGCGCACTTTCCTTTTTTTTATTTTGATTTTTCTTTTTGCGCCCGCTTTTTGCTTTTTTCCCTTTTTTCATGCTTCCCCCGCACGGCTTTGCACTTTTTCACCTTTTTCCTTTTTTTCCTGATTCCCCTGCCCCTAGTTTCCCGCTTTTTTCCAAAGCTCGCGCTGCTTTTCATGCTTTTCCGCCCGCTTTTTACTTTTTATTTTCAAGCATGGGCCGCAGGTTCTTGACCATGTCCTCGCTCATCCTCTTCAGGTCGTACTCGTGCTTCCAGCCCCAGTCCTGCCGCGCCTGCGAGTCGTCTATCGACTTTGGCCAGCTGTCCGCGATTGCCTGGCGGTGGTCGGGCTTGTAGTCGCACACGAAGCCCGGGATGATGCGCGCGACCTCGTCGGCAAGCTCCTTTGCCGAGAATGATATCGCGGCAAGGTTGTATGAGGTCGCCACCTTGAGCTTTTCGCGCGGCGCGTCCATCAGCTCTATCGTTCCGCGTATGGCATCGGGCATGTACATCATGGGAAGCACGGTGTGCGCGCCTACGAAGCAGGTATACTTCTTGTGCTTTATTGCCTCGTAGAAGATTGCGACCGAGTAGTCGGTGGTGCCGCCGCCGGGCTCTGCCTTGTAGGAAATGAGCCCGGGGTATCGCACCGAGCGCGTGTCCAGTCCATATTTCTTGTAGTAGTACTGGAGAAGCAGCTCGCCTGACACCTTGGTCACGCCGTACATGGTGGTGGGCTCAAGCACAGTCCATTGCGGCGTGTTGTCGCGGGGCGTAGTGGGGCCGAATGCCGCAATCGAGGATGGCCAGAAAATCTTTTTCACCCCGCACTCGCGGCATACGTCAAGCGTGTTCTTCAGGCCTATGAGGTTGATTTGGAAGGCGAGGTCGGGGTCTTTTTCCCCTGTTGCAGACAAGAGCGAGGCTAGCTGGTAGATGGTGCCGATGTCGTGCTCCTTTATCACCTTTTTCATAGCCTCCTTGTCAGAGACGTCGAAGAATATGCACGGCCCGCTCTTTTCCATCTCTGGCGGGAACGGCGTCTTTCGTGTCGCCGCCACCACGCTTGAGCCCCCGTGGCGCCTGCGAAGCTCCATGGTAAGCTCGGTGCCTATCTGCCCGACCGCGCCAATGACCAGTATGCCTGACATCAATACCACCTGATGGGAAAGTGGGCTTCAAACATTATAAACACTCTTTACAAATATACGTCATCAGTCGGTGTGGTGGTTGGATGAAAAATTTCCTCCTTGTCGGGAATGGCGCGCGCGAGCATGCGATAGCCGAGGCAATCTGCAGGAACGCGGATGTGCGGCTGTTCGCATTCATGTCCGCGAACAACCCCGGAATTTCCGGGCTTGTGCGAAAATCAGGCGGGGAGCTGGCAATAGGCGACATACATTCCCCTCAGCAGGTGGAGGCGTTTGCCGAAGGCAGGGGCATTTCGCTTGCATTCCCCTCGCCTGATGCAGTGCTTGCGGCAGGGGTGACAGACGCGCTTCTTATTGCAGGCGTGCCCTGCGCCGCGCCCACGCGCGAGGCTGCGCGCCTGGAATGGGACAAGGCATATTGCAGGGAACTTCTCCGCGACTTTCGCGTGCCTGGCTCGCCGAAGTTCGGCATTTTCGACAACGAGGCTGAGGCGCACTCGTTCATCGGCTCGTGCAGCGGGCAGGTGGCGGTCAAGCCTTCGGGCCTGACAGGGGGCAAGGGAGTGAAAGTGACTGGCTTCCAGCTCAATGACGGGGTTGAGGCAAAGCAGTATGCGTCCGAGCTGCTTTCATCCAGGCTTGGCGGAAATGTGAGCATCGTGATTGAGGAAAAGCTGGATGGCGAGGAATTTTCGCTGCAGGCGTTTTCAGATGGCAGCAAAGTGCATGGCATGCCCCTTGTCCAGGACCACAAGCGCGCGTACGAAGGAGATATTGGCGCAAACACAGGGGGAATGGGCTCGTACTCCGATGCAAACCACTTGCTTCCCTTCCTGAAGGCAGCGCACAAGGACGACGCGCTTGCCATCATGCAGAAAACAATCGAGGCTTTCAGGAAAAAGACAGGCAAGCCCTTTGTTGGCGTGCTTTACGGCGGCTTCATGGCAACAAAAGAGGGGGTGAAGCTCATTGAGTACAATGCCCGCTTTGGCGACCCCGAGGCTATGAATGTGCTGTGCATCCTCAAATCAGACCTCTACTCCATATTCGAGCAGATGGCTGCGCACAAGATAAAAAAAGCGCCGGAATTTGAGAAAAAGGCGACAGTGTGCAAGTACCTGGTGCCTGAGGGCTACCCTGGCAAGTCGATAACTGACCAGCCGCTATCGATTGACAACGCTGCGCTTGAGAAAACTGGCGCGCGCGTTTTCTATGCCTCGGTGCATGAGAAGGAAGGCGCCATCTGCACGCAGTCGTCCCGCTCCATTGGCCTGGTGGGAGTTGCAGACACCATTGGCGCAGCCGAGAGAATCGCGGAAAGCGCATGCGGCGCAATCACGGGCAAAGTGTGGCACAGGCGCGACATCGGCACGCCCGGGCTTTTGAAAAGGCGCACAGCGCATATGAAGGAGATTGGCACGGCCTAATCGTTGCCGCTCTTCTGCAAACTGCGCTATATTTATAAATACTACCACAAATAGCAATACATAGGGTATTACAAAATAACACAGCATAGGTGGCACCGTTGTTCCAAGAAGCCAAAAAAAGCCAGAGAGTAACTGAGCTTGAGCTCCTTATTCCAGAATGCATCGTCTCAAAGAAATTGGATGTGGCTGCCAAGCTTATCCGCGAGCTTGCCGGCCTGGACAGGAGCAGGGGCGAAGAATACACAAAAATATTCATTGCCTACTGCAAGCTCAGAGGCATTGACCCTGAAAAATACCTGGGCAACAGCACATTGGCATTCCAGAAAAGGGACCTGATTGAAGAGAGGCGCAGCGAGGGCGGGACGGGCAGAATCGGCCAGGAATCGGCAAAAACACGAACTGGGACGTGCAACCTCGAGCAACAGGCGTGCCTTTCAGGAAAACAAGCTGCGAACGGCGAGCAACAGGAACTGAATAGCGTTGACAGGCAGATGATTGAAGAAGTGCGGCAGGCGCTAAACGGTGGCTATTATGCATTGAACTGGTTTGACAGGGCTAAAGAACCGGTCAAAAAGGCATATATTGTCTGCAGTGAGGAGGGCAAAAGGCAGGTTGCACTCCTGGTGTGGAATGTGGGCAAGGAGAAGGTTTCCTACCTGTTTGACAACAGGGAAACGCTGGACATGAACGATTACTGCATCCTATCCCGCTATTTGGAGTTCCTGAAGCTCACTGAATCGAACATCCCGAAGGAATTCCTCGCTTCCATGCCAGAACGGCGGGAAATCCACGAAAACCTGAAAGTTTTTGCCCTTGAATTCCTGCGAAGCAGCCTGAGAATAAATGAAGACTTGAAGGAGAATGAGCAGGGGTACTTCTCCCTGCGCGAGAACAGGATTAGGGATGCTGTCCTAATATCAAACAAGATAAAGGAAGACTTCGGTGCCGTTTACAAGGAGATACGGGTGGAGAAGGAAAACCTGGTCTACAAATGGACTTACGGGCACTTCCGGGAAGACATGAACGAAACTATTTACCTGGCATATGTCCTCAGGCGGCTGCATGATATTGCTGAGCTTGCGCCAGTCGCTTTCAGGAAGAATGAAGCCAAGCTGATGCACGAATTTGCCGACCATTGCAAGAAGGAGATAAAAAGCTGCATAACACGGGGATGGGCTGACGAATTCAACGACAACTTAGGGGATGGGCCCTATTTGACAATGATGATGAACCTGTTCGATGCATACCCTGGCTTCCTCCCAAACTGGGTCTACAGCGAAGTGAAAAAGCAGGCGGGGGACTCCATAATCGAAACCCTGGAGGCCATGCTTCTTGGCAAAGACGACATCGGATTTTTTGCGGACAGGCACGACTATTCGCGCAGCCTGTACAACTTCTTCATGGAATACGCCCCTGAGCGCATGGCTGAGATTTCCGAGATGTATAATAGGTGCAAGGAAGCATTCGGGAGCTCGGACAAATTCTATGACAGCTACTACGATTCATTCTTTTCAGGCTTCAAAAGCGAATGGGAGGGTGGCTTCGGGCAGGGAAGGGGCGCAGGGCATGGCAGGGAAACAAAGCAGGATGAAGGCAGTGGGACGCATGAAGGCGATTACCAATCTGCAGAAAGCCCAGCCTCAAGCTACAGGGACAAGTACGACATTCTCGGAGTTTCGCGGGAAGCAAGCGATGAGGAAATAAAGAAGGCTTACAGGACCAAGGCGATGGAATTCCACCCTGACAAGCACCCAAACGCAAGCGAAGACGAGAAGAGGAGCTTGGGCCACCAGTTCGGCGTGCTGAATGAAGCATATGAAGAGATAAAGAAGGAACGGGGCATCAAGTAAGAATCTGCGCTATTTTTTCCTCCCTTTTTTCCAGTCAAGAACGAACGGAAGCGAGGCGCCGCATTTCGCGCAACGCGCATCTTTTCCGAGGTTATTTGCCACCACCTCAAAGCCAAAGCGCTCCACTGCCACCGCGCCGCACTTGGGGCAAACCGTGTTCTCGCCCCCGTCGCCAGGCCTGTTGCCCGTGTAAACGTAGTTCAGCCCCTCCTCCATGGCGATTTTGCGCGCGCGAAGAAGAGTCTCGCCCGGGGTTGGCGGCAGCGTCATGCGGTTCGATGGGTAATAGCCAGTGAAGTGGAGCGGTATGTCCTTGCCAAGCCCTGCCACCCACTCTGAAAGCGCGCGTATCTCTTCGTCGGAATCGTTGAGCGTGGGGATGAGCAGGGTGATTACCTCGATATGCATCCTGCTGTGGAGGAGCTTGATGGACTTGAGGACCGGCTCAAGGTGCGCGTCGCCGCACACTTCCCTGTAGAATTTGTCGGTGAACGCCTTGAGGTCGATTCTCGCCGCGTCGAGCCAGGCTGCATCCTCTATTGTTTCAGGCGTCATGTAGCCGTTTGTCACGAAAACGTTGTACAACCCCTTCTTGCGCGCAAGAAGCGCGGTATCCTTCGCGTACTCGTAGAATATGGTGGGCTCGGTATAGGTATATGCAATCCCCTGCGAGTTGTGCGCGAGCGCAAGCTCCAGCAGTTTCTCGGGGGGGAGTTCCTGCCCGAATATTTGCGCAGGCTGAGATATCGTACTATTTTGGCAAAAATCGCAATTAAAATTGCAGCCTGCAGCCGCGAACGAGAAGACCTGGGAGCCTGGCATGAAGTGGTAGAAGGGCTTTTTCTCAATCGGGTCGTTGCAGTACGAGACGCATTTCCCGTAGTTGAGCGACTGGAGCTTGCCTCCGATATTCTGCCGCGCGTGACAAAAGCCCTTTTCGCCATCCCTAAGATAGCATCTCCGCTGGCATAGGAAGCAGGAAACAGCATGCTGCGGCATGCTCTTGTACAGGCTTGCCTCGCGCATGAGTTGATTTTCGGGGAAAGGGGTAATAATATTGCCCCTGCCTAACGCATATATGACAAGGAAAGAGGGGCTGGTGCATGTCATCACAGGTGACGGCAATGGCAAGACCACCTCGGCGGTAGGGATAGCGGTGCGCGCGGCAAGCAGGGGAATGAGAGTCGTGTTCATCCAGTTCCTGAAGGGCGGGCTGTCCTCTGAGCTGCCTGCGCTTGAGAAGCTGGGAGTCGCTGTGGTGAGCTGCACCAAGCACTGCTTGCACCAGAAGGAGCATGAGGCGATGCTTTTGGAAAAAGGGCACGTAACATTCTGCCGGGACTGCTTCGCAATCAACGGCATGGACAGGGTGCTGGTCACCGCCGCATTTGAGAAAGCAAAAAGGATGTGCGCAGGCGGCGAGTATGGGCTTGTAGTGCTTGACGAGATATTCTGGGCGATGAAGGAGGGGCTGGTGAGCGAGGCAGACGTGCTTTCGCTCATCAAGTCCCGCGCGCTGGGCTGCGAGCTCATCCTAACAGGAAGGGGCGCCACGCGCGCGATAGAGGAAGCTTCGGACTATGTCACCTATGTCAAAAAGGAAAAGCACCCGTTTGACAAAGGCATCGTTTCGCGCTGCGGGATAGACTACTGATTCCCGGCAGGAGGTAGGACTCATTTTAAACGTTGCCCAGCCAATCTGCCTTCCTTGCGGGTGTGTGAGTGCCAGAAAAATACGTAACGGAAGCAGTAGTTGTTAATGGCAGAGGCGGCCCTAAAAAAAAGAACATTGAATTTGAAAAGAATATGCCGATTGTGGACGGCATAACTCCGGCTCTCAATATCAAATGGGATAAGCGGCATGAGCTTGGGTGGCAGCTGATTGAAGTCGATGGCAAGCGCTCAAAATACTATCATTTTGTGATAAAAGACAAAAAGAGCGGCAGAAAATACATGCCATATGTTGAAGTTGATGGCGAGGATGGGGAGAGAAAAAAGATTTATCTCGACTTCAGGAACATGCTATTTGACCCGGAATTCATGCGGGACAAAGCGATTGAGATTTTCTTCGTTTACGACCACCGAGACTTGGACAATACGATAAAAACCCGTTATGACGGGGTGCATGCCTCATTCCAGCTTGACGAATTCACAGAGGCAGACGTGAACATGAGCGACTTTGCAAAGATGATGCGCAGGCATTATATGGGAGATATGAGAGAGGATTACCGCTTCCTTTTCCTTCAGCTCCGTGCAAAGGCGATTGCAGATGCGGCAAGAAAGCCGGCCCGTATCCCCTCTGTTTTCTCTTTTGACGGTTTTGCATTCTCTTTCTCAGTGCCAGAGGGGAAATTTCGAGCGGAGGCGCCGTCAAATGCGCCCGAAAGCGCTATTGCAGGACCAAACATTGGAAACCAGGAATGGTTTGGCGCAGGCATTGGCTGCCACGTTGTCGATGACGTGGCGGCATTGATTGCACAAATGCCAGTGCTTGCAGAAAACGTGAGGACAGATGCATGTGGGAATTCCCGCCAGGATGCGATTGCAGGAATTGCCGCAGCAGCCTCAGGATATCAAAGCTCCCGGATGAAGCAGGCAGGAGCAAGCCAAGAGACAGGCAGAATTCGAGTTCAAGAGGGAAAAAACAGGATGCCTGGCAATAAGAATTTCGAATACGCAAGCCATGGAAGCAGGAAAAACAGCAGGGGCATGCGAAAAAAGAATTTCAAGCCCGTCCCGCTATCCGCCCTTTCCAGCTTCAAGGCGGTTATTTTCGACCTTGACGGAGTCATCGTGGACTCCGAGATGGTGCACCCGCGGACATTCGAGCGCGCGCTTGCAAAATACGGAGTGAAAATCAACAACGCGCACTGGAAGCGCGCGTACACGGGCATCGGCTCACCTGCCATCTTCAAGGATTTGATAAGGAGATATGGCATAAAGGAGGATGCGCGGACGCTTGTGAAGAGGAGGAATGCCATTTACCTTGCTGAGATTCGGAAGAACAAGCTCCCAATAATCAAGGGCTTTGCAGAGGTGCACCATCTGCTTGTGGAGAACGGCATCAAGGAGGCAGTGGCATCAGGGGGGCATGCCAACCATGTGGAGGAGTCGCTGCGCTCCGCCGGCCTGAAGGGCGTTCCATTCGTGGCGATAGAGCATGTGAAGAATGGGAAGCCCTCCCCTGAAATTTTCCTGCGCGCGGCAAAAAAGATAAGGGTGAAGCCGTCCGAGTGCATTGTTTTCGAGGACTCGCTTTCCGGCGTGGAGGCTGCCGCTGCTGCAGGGATGCCCTGCGTGGCGCTCACCACGACAATGCGGGCGCGCGAGCTTACAGGCAGGGCTGCACTAGTTGTGAGGAACTTCAGGTCAAGGAAGCTGAAGAAATTGCTTGCCGTGCTTCTTGAATGGAGGGAGAAAGGCGCACAGGCAAAAGCAAAACGGGCGCGTGCAGCAGGGAAGGGGAAATCCTGGCTTCGCGCGCCAAGGAAGAGGGGAAGAAAGTAAGTGCCATGCATTTTCAGGCAGGCGCCTCTGACAGCCTCTTTTCCGCCTTTTCCAAAAGCATGCGCGCATTTTCATAGGTGGCTTTTTTCAGGGCAGACGGATAGGACAGCCAGGCAAAGCCAATGTGCTCGTCTGACAGGCGCACCAGCTTTTCCCCTGTTTTTGCAAGGAAGAATGCCACCTGCTTTTCAGCAGTCTCGCCGGTGTTGTGCCGGAACGAGTATGAGATTTCCTCGCGGAAATCCGGGATGAACTCGAGCGATGCCAGCCCGGTTTCCTCCTTGATTTCGCGCAGGGCAGTCTGCTCCTCGCTCTCGCCTTTTTCCACGTGCCCTTTGGGGAAATCCCAGTGCCCGCCTGCGTAATGCAGGAGCAGGTAGAGCCTCCTTCCGCCCTCTTGCCGGAAAATGAGCGCGCCGCAGGATTTTTCGATTGCCACACAGTGTTCGCGCACAAAAGCTTGATAAACCTTTTTTGGCAATACCCCAGCAGGCGACCAATGCGGCGAGCCGGGAAATGCGCGCGCTGCACGAGGAGGAGATGGGATGGAAGTCATTGCGCAGCAAGTTTCACTAGCGAAGCTCACCCCGAAGGAAGTGCATGACAGGGTGATGTCCATGGGCGTGTCGGACCTTGACGCTGGGCTGGTCGCGGACTGCCTCAATGTGGGCAAGTCCACCTCGTGGATGAACAACGACCCTGTTTCAGAGGGCATAAATGACAAGATGCGCGCATTCCTGTCAGAAAACGGCTATGGGTTCGAGATAACTGTGACGCCTGTCCGCTGCGAAAAGTTCATCTGGGATGTGAAAAAGCGCAAATAGGACGTTAAGAAAAGAAGATAGTGAATTAGAACAGCGCTTCTTTTTCTGGCAGGCGCCTCGGCCCGTTGCCAGGCCTGCACACAATCGTCTTTTTCACGCCTTTTATTCCCTCAAGCATGCGCGCTATCGCTTTTGCATGCCGCTCGGCTGTGTAGACGTGCGCGTTGGGGCCTGCGTCAAAAGTGTATCCTGCCGCCACCTTGCCCTGCTGCGCATTGAACTCGTGCACCGCGCGCATTATGGCGTATGAAATGTCATTCAGGTACACTATTGGCGGCGTGGAATCCAGCATCACCGCGTGCATGTTGGACGATTCTTTCATGGCAAGAGAGAGGAACGAGGGAAGGTCGCACGCGAGTATGGCGTGCTTCATGCCTCTTATGAGGGCAGGCATCTTCCGCAGCCTTTCCTTGTAAAGCGCGCTTCCCTGCACGGTCATCTGCATGCCAAGGTCAGAGCCTATAAGCTTCCTTCCCGCATCGGTGATTGCTATGACGTTTCGAAGCTTCTGCCAGTGCGAGGCGGGCGCAATCTGCACAGCATAGGAGTCAGAGCCGTCAGCCTTCACGCCCTTTTTCCATTCTGCGAATCCCCCAATAACGGAACGGCACGCGCTCCCTGAGCCCATGCGCGCGAAGCGTGAAAGCGAGGCGCTGCCCGCGCGCATTCCTGCCGCATCGGCAGCTGCGCAGGCAAGCGCGGCAAAGCCTGATGCAGACGAGGCAATGCCTGCCGCGGTGGGAAAATTGTTTTCCGAATGAACTTTGGCGCGCGTTTTTATCCCGGCCTTCTTTCTTACCGCATCAAGCACACGGGAAACGCGCACCGTTTCCTCCGGTCTTGCAGCTTTTCCATTGAGGCAAAACAAGTCGTGAGAAAGCCGCGCATCAAACTCCACCGTGGTGCGCGTGCTCACAGCCTCATCCATTGTCACGCTCACGCTGCCATTGTAGGGGAGGTTGAGCGCGGAGTCGCGCTTGCCCCAGTATTTCACCACGGCGATGTTGGGCGTGGCGAGCCAGGTGGACTTTTCCATGCAAAGCTTGGAAGCTAGCGCGCTTTTATTCGTATCTACTCTTTCATCCCATCCGCTCCTTCAAGTAAGCGACAGCGATATCATAGATCCAGAGTATTGCTTTTTGTATCTCCGCAGGAGATATTGCCTTGAATCTTGATCCAAAATGCCAAAACCCAAATGGGTTGAAGTCCAAGGCTTCAAAGCCATCCTTAATCTGCGAATAAACGCCTTCTTTTTCAGCAATACCCACTATTTCGATTAACGCGAGTTTCGCACCAATGTAGCGCTCCCTTGGAAATGCGTACCTCATCCAATCCGCAGAAGCAGGAACTTTTAGTGTCCAGAGTTGTCCATCCTTCTCCCACTTGCCATTGAGCCTGTCGCCCAAAGCGCAGCCAAGCATCCCAAGAGCCGCGAAGTTTACCATCTGGAATGTCTCTGCCCGGCAATTTTCCCTAGGCACGTTATACAGAATCTTGTCAGCCGCTGCGTATAGCGCATGGGCACCAGGCAGCCAGCTATTGCTATGTCGATGCACAGCTTTGTATGCGCCTTTCACCTGGCCTATGCGCTTCATCAGTATTTCTGGGTCAACAGCCTCAAACAAGCCAGACATCATCTCGACCATTGCCATTCCAGATTTTCCGGAATAAGACTTAAAGCCGCAGCCAAAGTATATGGTGATGTATTCCTGCAAAGACCTGCCCATTGCCTCAATCTTGCCCGCGAGAAGCTCTGAATTGCGGTTTACAAAAAAGCCCCCTCCCTCGTGCGAGTATATCTTCTTGAAGCTTATTGTGCCGAAATCCGCGTAAGATGCCATTTCCTTTGCAATTTCATGCACGGTCTTGTCCTGGTAGCCAGGCTCGTGCAGCTTGATGAGCATCGCGTTTTCAAATATGCGGCAAGAGTCCAGCCACACCAGGAGCCCGCGCGGACGCGCAAACTCAGAGACTTTGCGCAGATTCTCCATTGAAACAGGCTGGCCTCCATCCGCATTATCGGTCACCGTGGCCAGGATGATTTTTGACCTTCCGCCGCTTTTCTCGTAATTTTCCGCCAACTTTTCCATATTGATATTGCCATGGAACCCGTCGGGATCCTTCTCGTATCTTTCAGGAGTAATATTTTCTCCGCAGATGGCGATATTGAGCAGTGCCAACAGGATATGCCCCTTTGTAGTATCAAAAGGGTGGTTTGTCAGGACCCAGTCTTCGGCTTCTATAACCCCGTTTGCCAGCAGCGACTTGAGTCCAACGAATTCAGCACCCCTGCATTGGGGAGTAAGATAGAAATCAAACTGCTCACCCAGCATTGTCTGGAAAACAAAATCCAGCGGGTCTCTTGTGGCAGGGCGATTGTATGCAACAGTATATTCATCAGCCACAAGGGATTGCCATTGCTTTTTGAAAGCTTCCTGCCTTGGGGTCAGCTGAGACGTGCCAGAGTCCGTGAGAAGATTGACAAGCACATTGATGGCTTCTGCATTGAATGGACAGCCGGTCTTAAGCAGCAGCGCTTCAATCATTGTTTTCGCATCTTTTTCTTGAAGATTCGCCTTATGATTAGCTTCCAGCCATTGAAGATTTTTCCTGGCTTCTTCAGGTGTGATTTGCAGCCGCCCAATATCGGAATTGATATCGAGGAGCAGCCTGCTCGCATTTATATCTATCGGCTTTCTTCCACGCTCAAGCGCAGCCTGTAGATTTTTATTTACAAAATTCCTGACCAGAGGACTATTCGGCATCAGAAGCTCAGCAGTTTTAGACATCTATTCACCTTGGCGCGGAATCTACCACGACGGTTTTTTAAACATATTTGTTGCTGAGAAGACACAGGCAGAAAAGAGAACGAGGGAGAATCAGCCGTGCCTTCCCGAGTGATAGCGTTGGCTCCCCCGCTCCTTCTGCCTGCTGCTGTATTCGCAGTTGAAAGGCGGGTGCTTTCTCTTCCCAATCGCCATGCTTATCTTTTCCCTCTCGTTTTGCGCTTCCGAAGGGTTCTTGAGTTTTTTGGAATCGGACATGATGTGGCCTCTTTATGGGCATTATATGCTAACACGTCTTTATAAATATTACCAAATGGTGGTGCGGCAGGCTCTTTCATTGTGCGAGGCTGAACTGACCACTGATGCGCCTTTTCGCCATCCTCTTTTCTATAATCCAGGCACTTCACAGCGGCATGTCGATTCTTGCTTTGCCAGGCGTGACGAACCTCGGCCTGAAGGCCGAGGCTTCTGGAACAGAAGGGGGAGCCACGCGCCTCGGTGCTCCTCCACTGCCTGAAGGCAAGTGGCTCCCGCACCGAGGTTCGTCAGTGGCAGCCATCTCCACCACATCTTTGTGAGACGGGCGGGTGGCTATTGTCAAAAACAGGTATCCAAAGCTCCCGGCGCCGCTAACAAAGGCAATTGCAGACGCTTTGAGGGCAGCATAGACAGCCAAGCTTGGGCAAATGAAGGCTGCAAGGCAGCCGCGGTTAGGATAAACAGCCCCGCGCCTATCGTGAGTGTCGGCACTAAGACCTTGAGAATCCCGCCGGCAACCTTCATGCCAGAGGCAAAGCCCTTGCTGTATTCTTCAAATCCTGCGAGCACCGTCTGCAAATTGTATTTTTCAGCAAGGCCTTGCTTCAGGGTCTTTATCTCAACGGTCTTTGCGTTGATTCTTGTTTCCAATCTTGCCTCTTTCCCACGTTGCCCAAAGGCATGCGCAGCGCCCTGCTTCACTTCAAGCACCTTGATTTCGCGCGAAAGAAGCGCCACTCTCTTGAATCCATCATCCTTGGCGAAATTCTTGTATGCAGCAACCTCTGGTTTTACAGCGAAAAAGCCCATCCCACCACCGGGCTTTTCCTGGTGGAAATGTATTAAAAAAGCAGTGTAAAGGGGAAAACGTGGAAAAAAGAAAGGAAAAAAAAGAGGCTAGTCCGTCACTCCCTTTGGCGTGACTTTGAATACGCATTCGCCCTCGGGCATGTTCGGGGAGTCCACAAGGCGCGCGATTCTCTTCTCCTCCTTGCCCTTGCGCAGGTATATCCTGTAGGTCGCGGCGTGCGCGAGAACGTGGCCCCCAATCGGCGTGGTGGGGTCGCCGAACATGATGCCCGGGTTGTCCATCACCTGGTTGGTGATGTAGATTGCGATGTTGTGCTTGTCCGCGAGCTTCTGGAGCGCGTGCACGTGCTTGTTGAGCTTCTGCTGCCTGTCGCTTAGCGCCCCTCGTCCTATGTAATCCGCGCGGAAGTGCGCGGTCATGGAGTCTATCACGATGAGGCGGATGTTCTTCTCCTTCACCATCTCCTCCGCCTTGTCCACAAGCACCATCTGGTGGTCGGAATTTATCGCCTTTGCCACGAATATCCTCTTGAGCGCCGCGTCAGGGTCCATCCCGGCGCTTTCCGCAAGCTGGGCAATCCTCTCGGGCCGGAAAGTGCTTTCAGTGTCCACGAACAGCGTGTTGCCGTCCAGCCCGCCCTGCGCGACGGGCTTTTGCACGTTGAGCGCGAGCTGGAAGCCGACCTGCGATTTTCCGGATGAGAACTTGCCGTAGCATTCTGTGATGGACATTGTCTCCACGCCGCCGCCTATGAGCGCGTCAAGTTCCTTGGAGCCCGTGGTTATCCTGCCAATCTCTTTTCTCCTTTCCAGTATCTTGTCCGCTGACTCGTAGCCCATCTCAAGCGAGTCGCGCGCCGCTGCAATCGTCCTCTTTGCGGTTTCCACCCCGATGTCGGCAATCTCGTCAAGCTCGTGGGGGGAGCTTGCGGCTATTTTCTCTATGTCATAGCCAGCTTTCCGCAGCTTTTCCGCGGAAACGTCGCCCACCCCGGGCAGGTCTTCCAGTTCTTTTATCACTAGTTTTTTCTTTTCCTCAACAACTTCCTCAGCCATAGAATCGCTCTCCTTTTTCCTTGCCATATATATCAACCCGCAATGCTCCCACTCACTTCGTCTTCGGGGGCTGCGCCCCCTGAGAGACAGTCGCCATAGGCGACTGGATGTTCTGGAAAACGAGAAGCTTGAGCTTCCCAATCTTCAACGTGTAGAATTCGTTGCCTGCCTTGCTGACGTTGCGCCACATGGCGCCCACGTCCTTGTAGATGGTCTTGCCAAGCGCAGGCACATACTCAGGCTGGACAATCCGGAAATCAGGCTTTTGCCCAGCCACCTTGCCTTCTTCTTCAGCAGGAGTCGCCTCCTTGCCTGGCATTTCACCATCGCCAGAGCCACCCATATTCTCACTCCACTAAATTCATCCGGGATTTCTCCCGTTTGGTGAAATTTAGCGTATCCTTGCCGCTTGCCGGGTATATAAACGCTTTCCAAGCAGGATGCCGGTGGTTCCCCTGCCATTTCTCATTCGATAAGTTCCCTGATTTTTGATGCTAGCTTCCAATAGAACCCGTCTTTTGTCCGCCCTATCCTGTGCCGTATCTGGGAAAGCGGGATTTTTGCGATTCCATCAAAGCGCGCGCCGCTTCCGCCCGCAAGGTCGCAATCGCAGTCGCTTTTCCCGATTGGCAGGCAGTATTCGTCGCCGGAGGTTGTGATGGGGGCCACTAGCGCAAAGCCGCTGGAATTGTAGCGCTCATCCGAAAGGACAATGCAGGGGCGCAGCTTGCCATCTGGCGAATCCGAAAAATAGACCTTTGCTACCACTATGTCAGATCTTTTTGCCACGGAGATACCTTTTCTCATAGAATTTCGCAGCTTCGTCGTCCTTTGGATTGTTCCATGCGAGCTCCATTGTCATCTGGTTGAGCCTGTCCGTGCCGCGCCTTTCGCTTTCCAGCTCAAGCTCGCGCTGCCGGGCCTGCACGATTGTGAGGCGCACTGCCTCGGTCTTGCTTGCCGCCAATCCGCGGCGCACGAGGGAATCTATGTAGGCTTCCACGTCGCCGGCCAAATGGAGGTTCACGTTCATTTCCTCACCTTTTGCAATATTAATGCATTAACATTGCATTAAAGTATCATTAAACTTATAATGCTTGCGCGCAACGCCTGCAAAAGGCGGAAAGGCTGGCGCAAAGGAGGGATATAAGCGCTTCCCAAGCGGCATTCCAGTGGTTCCGGTGCGCTTTATTATGTTTTTCCGGCAGAATAGGCTGCGCAGGAGGGATGGGAATGTTCATTTTCCAGAAAACAGCGTCACTTGGTGCAGTGGCAGGGGTTTCAGAGAGCATATTCACGCAGATGCTGTGGGACACAAGCAACAAGGAATACCGGAATGACTTCTGGCTGAACAAAAATATCCCCAATCTTTCCCCCGAGCAGCTCAGGCGTTTCGGGGAGGCGCTTTGCAACGGCGCGGCGAATTATAGCGACCCGACGATGCGCGAGCCGAGGCTCCTGGACTCGGAAAAATACCTGAAAAAGGCGCTTGAGCTTGCCGGCAAGGCGTCCGATGATGGACGCTATGAGAACGCGCTGGCAGTGACATATTATCAGCTTGGCCTCCTTTACACTGCTCCGGAAACGAAAACCATAGACATGCTGAGTGCGGTGCCGATTGACAAAAGCAAGATATACGACTACCCGAAGGGAATCGGATACTTCAAGGCGTCTGCAGAGCAGTATAAGATCTCGTACGAAAAGAAGGAAAGGCGCGAGTTTTTGAGCCAGGAGGATCTTTTCCTCTCCCAAATCAATATCGCACGGACTTGCCTGAATATGGGGAACGCGCAGAATGCTGGCAATGGCGAAGATGCAAAGGAAAGTGCAATGGCCAGCTACGGCAATGCCCTTGATGCCTGCAAGAAGGCAGGGGAGCACCTGGCGGATTTGAGGAAGGCGTTTGGGCCGGATGAAGGAGCGCTGCTGGAAAGCAACCTGAAGGAAGCGATGGGCGAAATCAACGAAAAAATCTCCGCCCTGGAAAAAAAGTGAGGCTTCTTGCCCGGGCGGCGGGAAATGGGAGCGCGCCGCATAGATACCTTTATAACCATATACTATCACCAGTTTGCCCATGTCCAGCGAACAAAAAAAGCTCGGTGCCAAAGGGCAGGCCATGCAAGCTGCTCCGGTTACCAGGCGCATTGTATTGACGGATTGGGAAGCGGCGCTCTTGCTGCCGGATTTGCATGCCTTCCGCCGGGTGCAGCGCGCAGAAACTGTGCAGGAAAAGAAGCCTAAAGCGCCAAGAAAGGCAGGGGAGAAGCCAAAGCCTGCAGATATGGAGGTTGTGAAGAAAGCCGAGGTCCAGGTGGCGAAAGACGCGCCAAAAGCCGAGGCAGACAGGGAAAAGGCGCCCAAAAAAGAGAAAAAGATGAAGATACACCGGCCAGAGGCGCAATACGCCATCTGGAACCCCGAGATTCCGTTCAAGGAAACCGACAACATAAACGACATCAGAAGGCTGGTGGGGGACTATTTGAGATGGGCGTTTTCCGCATATATGAAAAAGCCATTCTCAGTCAGAGTGGATTACCACGTTGGAAAAACGGGCTTCAGTTTCGCAAAGGACAATTTTGAAAAAAAGCAGGGCAGTGCGAAAAAGCGGGGAAAGGCTGCGCATGGAGCAGCGAAGAAAATGTACGCGTTCGTGCTGCATCTTGACCGCGGGCAGTACACATTCGAGAGCCGCACGCAATCCATGAAACTCCTCCTTAAGGAAATCGACAGCCTGATAACCCGCCATGAAAAGAGCGTGGAGTGAGAGGCTCCGGATCAGGATGCAGCATGACGCCAGAGCAAGCGCAGCTGCCAGAGGCGAACGCGCCCCAACATTTAAAATCACATGTTATCCGAATTTCCCCCATGCCAATGGCAAGCCAGGGCGAAGCACGCAGCATCATCTTAGCCAGGGTGAAAGGGGAAAACGTGCGGATTCCGAGGGACACTTTCTCCTGCAGCAGGATATTTTCCGGCAAGCCGACCCGGGCAAGGGCTTTTCTGAAGTGGAAAGGCGCCCTGCCTAATAATGAAAAGCTCAAGATTGAAAATTTGGAGCCGCACAAGCCGAGCTTCATCCGCCAGCCTGACGGCAGCTACTGCCTGGCTTACAACAACAACGGGCAGACAAGCGTCTGGCCTCTTGGCTTCATGAACACCGTTTTCGCGCTTGAAGCCATTTCTTTGCGCTTTGGCATCCCTGTCAGGGATTTGGGGCAAAAAGAAATCAAAGCGGCTGGGTTCTATTCGCTCTGGAGGCATGGTGGGTGCATCGCAGGTCTCAACAAGATTTACGACCCCGGGGAAGATGTGCGCTCGCTTGACATGCACATCCCCTTCAGCAACCCTGAGTTGGAGGCGCGCCAGAGGAAAATCTTCGGGATGCCGTGGGTTTTCTACCCAAAATGGCGGCGCAGCAAGGAGGGGGCGGCTGCGTTCCAGGAAGCCGTGGAGGCTGCGCGGCAGCATGTGCAAAGCGTGCGAAAAATCCCCGCCGGGTCGCAGACGCCATTCGAGACAGACCCTGTCCTGATAAGAAAGAAGGGGAATGCCATACGTTTATGCACCCACTGCATGAACATTTTACGCCAGGGGGAAGAGAGCGCCCAAAAATACGCGTTCATCGGCATCACGGTCGATTACGGGGGCAAATCGCCATATGTCCGGGCAAGCCGCGACCCCGGCAGCCCCGTAGCAAGCGAGCTTATGCAGCTTGAGCTGGACGTTTGCCTCGCCTCAAAGAAATGCTCCTATGCCATTTTTGACAAGGCATGCCGCAAAGTCAACCACGGCACGATCATATACCGCATTCTTGACGACCTGGATGCGCCCCTTCTTGGTATGAAGCGGGATATGCTAAGGCATGCCGGCGGGAAAGGGTAGGATGGTTAACGGAGCGCATGCTGCCCAACTTTTTTATCTTCGTGGGAGTGCGCGCATTCCCACGCCTGAAAAAGTTCTGACGAACTTTTTTAAACCCCCTCCTCCATAACTTCATATGGTCTTATCAGACGTGGGAAAAATCGCGGCAGGCTACACCAAACCATCCCTGGCCGTGCTCGGCTCGCACTCCGCGCTGGACATCGCATCTGGCGCGGGCAAATACGGGATGAAGTCAATCGTGCTTTGCCAGAAAGGCAGGGAGCGCACCTACCAGAAATATTACACCAAGCGGCAAGCCCTGGGGGAGGCGCGCGGCTGCATAGACGAGCTTGTGCTCCTTGACAAGTTCTCGGACATTGCAACAAAGAAGTGGTGCGACTATCTCGTGAAACAGCAGGCGCTATTCGTGCCCCACCGCTCGTTCTCGGTGTATGTGGGCTATGACAAAATCGAGCAGGATTTTTCGGTGCCAATCTTCGGCAACAGGATGCTTTTGCGCGCGGAGGAGAGGAATTGCGAGAGGAACCAGCACTATCTCCTCACAAAGGCGGGAGTGAGGGTGCCCAAGACATTTTCAACGCCGGACAAGATAGACAGGCTGGTGATAGTGAAGGCATCCGAGGCAAGGCGCAAGTACGAGCGCGCGTTTTTCATCGTGAACTCAGCGCGCGAGTATGAGAGGAAGAGCAAGGAGATGCTGCAGGCGGGCATGATAACAAAGGAAGGGCTTGAAACCGCCCTTATAGAGGAATTCATGCTGGGCGCGCAGTTCAACTTCAATTATTTCGTCTCGCCCCTCACTGGCGAACTGGAGCTTTTGGGCACGGACTTTAGGAGGCAGACCAACCTGGACGGGCTCCTCAGGCTCACGGCGCTTGAGCAGTCCGAGGTGCTCAAGTATGCGCGCATGAAGAACATAGAGGTGGGCCATGTTGCCTGCACCATACGCGAGTCGCTCCTCGAGGGCGTGTTTGACATCGGCGAAAAATTCGTGGAGACCTGCAGGCGCGAGTACAAGCCGGGCATCATCGGCCCATTTGCGCTGCAAGGGGCAATCGTGCCTTCAGATGAGGGAGAGGTGCCTGCCATTTTCGACGTATCCTTCCGCGTGCCAGGCTCGCCGGGCGTGCGCTTTACGCCGTATGGGGACTACCTTTACGGCAGGAGCATGAGCGTGGGGGAGAGGATTGCGCTCGAGGTAAAGGAGGCGGCGAAGCAGGGAAGGCTGCAAGAAATCGTGACTTGATGTTGATTCCATGAACATGACACGTGAAAAAATCGCGCAGACGCTTGAGTCCTACGACAGGAAAAAGCTGAAAATCGCCACCATCTGCTCGCACACCGCGCTCCAGATTTTCCACGGCGCGCGCGCGGAGGGGATAAAGACAATCGGCATCTGCACGCACAACAGGCGCAAGGTTTACGAGGCTTTCCCGCTTGGCTGCCCGGACGAATTCATCGAAGTGGATGACCTGAAGGACATCCCATCCGAAGAGCTTCTTGAGAAAAACGCAATACTGGTGCCGCATGGCTCGCTTGTGGAATATTCGGGCGACTCGCTGTCCTCCATGGCCGTGCCCATGGTCGGCAACCGGGAATCGCTTGCCTGGGAAAAGGACAGGGTGAAGATGTTCGAGTGGATGAAATCGTCGGGCCTGCAGGTGCCCGCCACCATTGACCCCGACAAGATAGACCGCCCGTGCGTGGTGAAGCTTGCGGGCGCAAAGGGCGGCAGGGGCTACCGCGTGGTGAATTCGCCTGACGAGTTTTACGAGCACTTCGAGGGGATGAATGTCACCGTCCAGGAATACCTTATCGGCGTGCGGGTTTATCCGCACTATTTCTACTCGCCGCTCTCGCGCAACGGCTACCATGCATCCGAGGGGCATATCGAGCTTATGGGCATCGACAGGCGGTTCGAGTCGAACATCGACGAGTCCTACAGGATGGAAAAGGTCGGCCTGTCCTTCACGCCGTCATTCACGGTAGTCGGCAATGAGCTCCTCGTGGTGCGCGAGTCCTTGCTCGGGGACATCATGGAGATGGGCAGGAATGTCACCGAGACCGCGGACCGGCTGTTCGGAGGCATCCCGGGCCCGTTCTGCATCGAGACCGTCTGCGACGAGAACCTGAATTTCTTCGCGTTCGAGATTTCCGCCCGCATTGTGGCAGGCACCAACATCTATCCGAACGGCTCGCCCTACACAGCCTATCTTTTCGACGAGCCCATGAGCATGGGAAGAAGGATTGCGCGCGAAATAAAGCTGGCTTCCAAGGCGGGCAAGCTGCAGAAGATAATATTCTGACGGGAGAGCGCCCAAAGCGGCTGCAGGGGATTCCTGATTTTCCCGTCCGCATATTTTGCACTGCCAGCGCCCGCGCTAGGCAGCCATTAAAAGAAAAAAGAAGAAACCGGATTTAGCAGGAGCACTTCTTGTTCATCAGGTTGGTTGCGCCGATGACAAGCACCAGCACTGACCAGACAACCGGGAAGTATGATGCAAAGCCGGGCCAGCTGATGTAGCCAAGCGCAGTTCCAAGCCCCAATGCTCCGAGCAGTATCAGGAGCCAGTCCTGGATGTGCGGGATCCCCGCCATGGGCGAGTCGCACTCGCACGATTCTGCCGCTGCCTTCCTCATAGCTCTTTTCGCTTTCTTGGTCGCCATTAATACCACCAGTCAGGGAATTCTCAGGCTTTATATTTAAACGTTTGGCACAAAATAGGGTTCGCAGGGGTACCAAAGCCCGGTCAAATGGGCGGGACTTAAGGAACCCTTTTTCGCGCTCCAGATGGGTACGCGCGAAAAAGCGTTCACGGAAAACGTGGGCGGAAACAGAATCCGTTCTGGAAATCCTGTGGCTCAGGCCTTCGAGAGTTCAAATGGAAAAGCAGAAAGTTTTCCTGAAATTCTCTCCCCCTGCATCTTGTATCATGCACTAGTCCCACCGCTCTCTTTCGTCAATGCACTGCTGCCCATGCGTCAAACCCACAACTTGCGCAGCCTGCACAATAATGCCAAATTAAGCACGAACTGTAATGAGACCCCTGCCAAAATAATAATGGCATGAAAAAGAAGCATCTTGCTGCCCTCGTCAATGCCCTAACTCCCCCTCGTTGCGTGTCTCGCCTAGGTTTATATAGAAGGTCAAGCAGGACAGGGGACTCACTCCGAGGTGAGCACCCATGAACGAGTACGTTATGTACAAATCGCAAACCAACTTCGAGCAGGAGCTCTTAAGGTTGAAGAACTCGCCCTTGCCTGCGAAAGCCAAAACACAAATCGAGGACTTCGCACGGATGCGCCTTGCCAAAGGCTCGGGCAAGCTCCGCGTTGTTAAGTGCATGTATTGCGTCCGGCTGCTCGCCCAGTGGCTCAACAAGGATTTTTCAAAGGCGACAAAGACCGACCTGATCCGGCTGGTCACCGATATCGACTCCAAAAACTATGCGGAATACACCCGCTACGACTTCAAAATAGTCCTCAAAATGTTCTACAAGTGGCTTCTTGGGAAAGACGAGGAATTTCCCAAGGTAATCAAATGGCTCAAGCCAAGGCTGAAAAACGAAAAGCACAAATTGCCGGAGGAATTATTGACAGTTGAGGAAGTGCAAAAGCTCGCCAACTCAACCACCAATCCACGCGACAAGGCGCTTATTTTGGCATTATACGAGTCCGGCTGCCGGATTGGTGAAATGCTATATCTCAAGTTGAAGAACGTCCAGTTCGACAATTACGGAGTTGTGTTGATGGTGAATGGCAAGACCGGCAGCCGAAGAGTAAGAATAATAGCAAGCGTTCAGGTTCTCGCCGCATGGCTTCAGGAACACCCGGACAAAGACAACCCGGATGCGCCGTTATGGCCTGCGAGGCTTGCCCGCTATCAGCCTGTGCCTTGTTCGTACCCGTCAATACTCGCCATGCTGAAGCGAGCAAGCAAGGCAAGCGGCATAAGGAAACGCATTTATCCGCATCTTTTCCGCCATTCAAGGGCAACATCTTTGGCAAACAAACTGACTGAGGCACAAATGAAAGAATACTTCGGCTGGACGCAGGGCAGCGAGATGGCTGCCACCTATGTTCACCTCTCCGGGCGAGATGTGGACACCGCTCTTCTGCAATTGTATTCCATGAAAGACAAGCCAATCGAAAAAGAGCCAAAGCTCGACCTCAGAATCTGCTCCCGCTGCAAGGAAAAGAACTCTCCAACGCAATCCTTCTGCGGAAGGTGCGGCAATCCGTTTGACGAAAAGGTGCTCATCAGCGACTACAACAAACAGGGGAACGAAATAATGAACGTCCTGATGCAGGACCCGGAAGTGAAGGCGCTTCTGGTCAAGAAGGTCTTTGCGATGGGGCTTGACAAGGAGTTGCTGGAGGAATAAACATGGCCTATGAGGACGAGCTCCTGGAAAAGCTTGTAATAGGCGCTCTTGTTTTGCTAGGCCTAGCGCTTGTGCCAGTAGTCATCGGACTGGCTGTGTTGGTTGCGCTGCCTTTTGTCATCGGTTTTGCAATTGCAAAAATCCTGTGGAGAATTTATGATGAAATTCAAGCCTGCATATTTCCGTCTAAGATTAGTGGATTGACTTACTTAAATCACCAAACAGCGAACAAACTGCTTGGAATGCAGCGGGAATTAGCGAAAAAACAAAGGCAAAAGGAACGTGCAGAGAAACTCGCGGTGGAAAGGGAGGCAGAAAGGCTCGAAAGCATGAGAGTGCCTGACACAGCAATTGATAGCGGCTGGGTAGAGCCTGAAAAGGAGTATGAGCTTTCAGGCAACCTCCACCTTTCAAGCAGCCTTACAAACAGGCAGAGAAATGAGCTGTACACGCTCGGCTACAACGTGATAAAAATAAGCCCATTTGGCACATCTGGCGCAGCCATTTATTGGGTAAAAACCCGCCACAACGAAAGCAAGGAGCATGCGTTCTTTTGCTATATCCTGGAAGCAGAGCTCAGAAAATACACGGACGACATCAGGATGAACGCCACAAGTGGCCCTGACTTGGTTGCCAACTGGAAGGGCAAGCAGTTCTGCTTTGATGTTGAGACCGGCAAGAGCCTCTCAAGGCAGCCGGATTGGCTGGAAAGCAAGTTTGCCTTTTATCAGCGGGAATACGACAAGTCGTTCATTCTTGTCACAAAAAGGACGCTGAAATACAAGTATTCTCATTATGGAGATGTGATTACTAGAGGCAAGATAAAAGAGACTCTCAGGCAGCTTTTCAGACGTAGATAGGCATATAGTCGCAGGCATATACAGATAAATATAATAGAGAGCGTTAGGCGTCAAAGAAATGGATTTTCTCTCGAATGAGAACGAGGCTTTGCGCAGCTTGATTTAAGCTTGTGTGATCGGGGCGAAAAAGGCGGTTTTTGGCTCTTTTCTTGCGCTTAATCCTGCGCTTAAATTTTCTTGTTTGCTGACGTGAAAGTTGAGCAGCTAGAATGAGCGTAAAGGCGTTCTGCGCACTTTTTGAAAATAAGCGCAGAGGGTGCGCAACAGACATTCCTGCTATGAACGTCGCTTAAAATGCGAGAAAAAGACGTAGGTAAAAGATGAATCTCGGTCGGGCACGCATCAATACGATTAGTGCTTAGCCATTTCTTTTCAAAAGCCATAAAAAGGCAGACACATATAGTTTAGTGGTGGTTAGTTGAGACTGCTTATCGCTGCTGTTCTGTTTGCATTGAGTATTTTTCTGGCGGGATGCGCACTCTCAGGGCATTCTAAGATATCCCCTCAAGATGTTGAACTTCTTAATTTTTCCCAATCCAGCTGTGCAGACACCACCATGGGTTGGGATTTTTCCATCCTTGAAAATGGCTTTGACTCATCTCAAAACATATCCACAGTCAGGTTAAAAGTTCAGGAAAATTGCGCAGCAAGCATGGTTGGCAACATGAGTGTAGAGAATGGAATTCTTTATCTCTCAAGAGCCAGCA
Organism: Microcaldota archaeon; assembly: GCA_026396415.1. Taxonomy (GTDB): domain Archaea; phylum Micrarchaeota; class Micrarchaeia; order Anstonellales; family Anstonellaceae; genus UBA10161. Next base: position 11,383 of record JAPLWX010000050.1, on the reverse strand, counting down.
AACCACGCAATATAACTGCCATGTGCGACTGCGGATTCAACGTCACCTACAAAATCAAGCTCAAAAATGGGGCAACTAACCCAAAAATGAAATTCAGGGATTACCCGTCGTATGTTACCGCAACAAACCTAACCACGCCTCAAGAATATGATATAAATTAGCTGAGGTGCGATATGATGCCTATCTCGCACGGTCGGGGCGTGCAATCTTTTTTACGTCGTAGAATTGAAAAACTAATGCCTTTCCTTATTCGGAATGTTTTCTCTCAGATGCTTAATCAGCTTCGGAAATTCCAAAAGGGAAAACTTTGTAGGCATCATCTCCAAGCATGTTGTTTTGCCATTATCTTTGAATATTATCTTTGTGCGCCATTCATCCATTGACAGTTTTGCTGGAATAAGTGTGCCCACGTGTTCCAATTCAAATGTTGCTATATCTGACAGTTGGATTTCTTTCTCATTCTTTCGGATAAGCCCCCATTTCAATATTATCTTGCTGACATAGACACTTGCATATGCGCGCCCCCAAACATCCGGTATTTTCAGACCAAAAATATCGAGAGAATACGCAAAGGGCGCGTTTATCTGTACCAATGCGATGAAAATTGGCTTCTCGGCTTCTTTATCCATGTTTCTTATACTCTGCCTAATCTTAATTAAATCTGATCCTTGCTTCGTGAAAAAAATGCGGCAGAGCGCCTAGCGACGTTTTGCGTTGCTAAACCACACCCTAAGTAAATAACCAGGTCGGGGCTATTAATTTATGGTAAAACGCATTTTTATCTCTGAAAATCGCTACTTTTTGTATTTTTAGAAAAAGACTGTAGCACCAAGAGAGTAATAAAAACTTTCTCTTGGAAACGATCTTATGCTAAGTAAACTGACGGAAGGGCTCAAGGCACTTAAATACGAACTGCTAGCTCTGATTTTTCTAAGTTTGTTAAGTTTACAGTTTATTGCAAGACCATTGAATCTTGGATTAATTCCGACGGTTGCATGCTTCGCCATCTTTTTTCTAATAGGGATAAAAGCCAAAAACAAACTGAAGTTCCAGCTCGTTGAAATTGGATTACTTGGCGCGACAAGCGGCTTTGTTGTCACTTTTATTGTTTCTGTGTTTTCATTCTTATTTGGCATGGTTGCAGGGGCAAGCGGCGCCATAACGCGTGTATCAGAGGCGATGGCATCCAATCCTTTAGTAGTCATTGTTGCACTTATTATTGCCCTAGTAGGCGCTTCCCTCGTCCAAGCGGTTTTGGGCGCGGTCTTTTCTTTGATAGGGTATGTCTGTGCTCCAAGCATTGCCAAACTAAACGCGAATAAAGGTGGATTACCCAAAGCTGAGCTTCTGGTAATGCTAATATTTGGTCTGAGTATTGTCATTTTGCTATGGGGACTATTAACTGGTAATTTTTCGGGGGTTACTGGTTACGTTGCATCACTCTGGGCGGTCGGGATAATTATTAGAATGATGACGCAGTCCCCTAAAAAGAGCCAGCCGTAAATGTCGGGGCGAACATATCCTTAATGTGCTACCAGTCGGGGAGAACCTTCCTGTTTTTTCGCTAATTTTACACCTGAGAATTGGAAAATTTGCTGAAAAAAGCCGTGGGCGTAGGACATGGAATAATACGCCCCACCAACACCTATTTTTGCATGTTGTATGGGTTCCCGTAGATTGTTCCGTTGAGTTTTCTAAAACCACTTATACGAATAAGCCCTGTTTTAGAAACGCAATGGTCATTGTCATCATGACCAAGCATTGAGATTGTTTCCAATATATACTGATTCTGGTTATCAAATACATATAATCCAAGGTCGGTTCGAGGCGAACTTGACACCGACGATTTGTTAAGATAAATTGCGCCATTCTCCATAGTCAGCACTTCATATTTTTGTCCCTCACTGTCCAATACTTTTTTGAGGTCATTTACTCCCGTGTAATATTTGTTGAGTGGCAAAGCACCAAAATAATAAGAATATTCTTCGTCTTTGCTTAGATAATAGCACAAATAACCTGGGCGAGGCTGTAAAACCAATTCAACATTGCAGTTTTGTTCAATACTCCTTTGCATGGTCGCGCAATCCAACGATGGCAGTTCAATAGCTTTCTGAACGGGGGCATTAGCTATACACCCAAAAAGGAAAAGACCCAAGAAAATGGAAAGTGCGAATAAAACTTTCATGTTTTAGCCTCCAGTCGTGTTAAGGTTCAACTCCGAGATGAAGCCACGCAGCTTGGCTGCTGCATCCTCAAAGCCAGAGTCGAGGAAATAGCCCAAAGTGTTCTTTTCCCTCCCGTCTATTTTCATCACAGGGTAAGGAGGTTGGGGGCCTTGTCTAAGCCCGATATAATCCCGTTTCATGACAAAGATCAAATATGGCTTTGCTATGTAGAAGCCGCACGTTTCCTCCCAATGTAATGTCAAGCCGCCTGCGACGGTCTCGCTGCCGTTTGCTATAGTCACTTTCGGAGTGAACGCAATAGGCGGTCGGGTTCCAGCGATACCCTTGTCCGTTATGAAAGTGCGGCGTTTGAAGAAGAAGATAACGTAGAACACGTAAAGGCTCGCGAAGAATATCAGCAGGATTATGATGGAAGAACGGAGTTCAACGCTATTTGACGGTGGAGAGGAAACCAAAAGTGCCACGAACTGGGCAAATAGAAAGAATGACCATAAGAAACTCGCCAGCAGCCCGATTGTCCTTGCGAATCCTGACTGAAGAAAAGGAGACTTGTGGGGGATTTCAAAAAGTGCGGTCCATACTTCTTGCATGGTTAGATTTTTGCTATGTGTGTAATAAATCTATCTCCAAGATGCACCTAGGAAATCCAGGGGTTTAGTCATTTTTGCTCAGGCAGACGAACATGAACCTAGCGGGCGCGAACGTTTATTTATCTTAACACAGAATCTGTGCTGGGTGATTGAATTGAAGGGACTCGTTCTGGCATCGTGTTTAGCAGTGGTGTTCATGCTTTTGTTCGGATGCACAGGACAGCAGGCTTCCACTCCACAGCCAACACCGCAGGCACCAGCACAGAACGTTTCGCCACCTGCCCCCGCGCCTTTGGCAAAACCCACGCCAACGCCTGGAAGTGTGCAGAACAACAGTCTCAAAACCATCCCTAGAAATGGCTATGTCAACCTCAAAGAAATCGGCGGAGAAGGCTTGAATGTGATGTCAGTCTGGAAGCCCAATGCTTCGGTGTCTTCTGATGGAAAATTCACCACAGAAGTTTCTTCTGTCGGCGCCCAGCTAGTAATAGTTACTGACAAGAACGGTGAAGTCCGTGCAAGCGCCATTTCCCTGCCTGAAGACGAGAATCTGGTTTTTGACGCAAAATCAACCACCAAGGCATCATTATGGTTGGGCGGGTCTGCAACGCAGGAAGAAGGCACAAAAGCGCTTGCCATGATAGAGACTTTCAAATGCTACCCAGACATGTACGCATACATGAAAGCAAACCTGAAGCAGAAAAGCCTCACCAAAATTGCAAACTTCTCAAATTCCGAATACATGGACCTGCAAATCAAATGCAGCAAAGAAATACTTAGCTTAATCAAGATGCCGAGTATCAGCGATGAATCAAAAATCACCCAATCAGAGTCAAACTGGAAAAGCGCAAGGCCGCTTATAATATTCGAACATAGCCTGTCGGCATCAAGTGGAAACGGAATCCTAGTGATACAGAACATGGATGCATCTGGCACCATGACTGTAAATTCGATAAGCCTCACAACAGGTTCCACCACGAAAACCGTCTCGACAAAAATGGCATTTGCGCCTGGTGAACTCAAGAGATATCCCGTCAACATCGGCTTGGTCGGGGAAGCAAATCAAATATATGAACTTCAGATAAGCATAAACTACACCGATTCAAATGGGAAACAAAACGTGGAGACCGGCGGATCCCATGCGTTGGTAGGGAGATATGTTTAGGTCAAAACAGCCGCTAAAGCGGCTTATGCCAGAACTAGGGAAGATGGCTAATGGTTTATTTACTTTCGGAGAGAATCTCAGATTGGTGGTATGATGAAACGTCTCATCGCCGTAGCACTCATATCTGCCATGCTTTTTTTTGGCTGCACTGGCGAAGCCAAGCCGTCTATTTCTGGTTCGGGGCAGAGCCCACCCGCACAACAAATCACCCAGCCAACTAATGTAGGTGTAACACCGCCAAATCCGCCAAGCACACCAAACACCCCCTCTGCTGGAGACGTGAAAGACCGCCTACAGAATTATCTAAATCTCTGGAGAGCCGGGCCGTGGAAAGCTACGTATACTACAGCTCCCAGTGACCCGAACGCTCCTTCTAATGCAGTTCATTCGTTATACTACATAAACAAGGATAATTGGCATTATGATCTCGGTGCAATGAAATTATATGCGAAGAATGGAGCCAATTACACCTGCATGAATGCGACAACTGGCGGGAATTGGAGATGTGGGGCGCTTAGCTATGTGCCCCCGCTACTCCCGAACGACCAGCCGAATCCATTGCCAGATGGGGTCTACACACGGCTTGAAAACAGAAACATTGCCGGGGCAAACGCAGAATGTTTTTCCCTCAGTCCAAAGGAAATGCCGGGCCTTGCGTACGAATGGTGCTTTTCCAAAGAAGGGGTGATCCTCTTTAACGGTCGTTTGGAGAATGGCAAGATGTTCCAATCGGTTCAAGCCATAAGTTTCGACACAACTGTGAGTGATAATGAGATAGCGCTTCCAGCCACCCCATCTGATTAATGTGAAAATAATTTGCAAATCTTCGAGGTGATAGGATAGTCGAGGAAGCCCCTTCAAACAAAAAAAGCTATCTCGTTGCAATGGTTGCAGCCATATTCGCGAGTTTTGTTCTATTCTACCTTTATTTCCAGGTTGCGAAGCTTGCTTTGGGGGTCGTATCGTTCATTACATTCATTCTCTCGCCGTTTGTGGTGTGGGCGGTCTCTGGCGCCATTGGGTGTTTTACGATAATGAAATTTGGGCAGCGAACTCCGAGCCTCAAAGAAGGACTGGCAGTGGGTGCAATTTGTGGATTTGCAGCAGGGGCAGCAGATTTCATTTTGATTGTCTTGTCTGGGATTGGAAGTTCCGTGGATCTAGACCCCACTATCTTAACGCATCCACTGAGGACGGCTGCCATCTTCATATTCCTGCTGGCCATTTCATCATTTTCCGGCGCTATAGGCGGACTTTTGGCTTCTTGGTTGCTGAAAACCAGAACAACGGTCAGACTCTAGCATCATCCTTGAGTTGCTCCCCCTGCATCTTGTATCATGCACTAGTCCCACCGCTAGCCTCCGTCAATGCACGGCTGCCCATGCGTCAAACCCACAACTTGCGTGGCCTGCGCAATAATGCCAAATTAAGCGCGAACCATAATGAGGCCCCTGCCAAAACAATAATGGCATGAAAAAGAAGCATCTTGCTGCCCTATGCCCTAACTCCTCCTCGTTGCGTGTCTCGCCTAGGTTTATATAGAAGGTCAAGCAGGACAGGGGGCTCACTCCGAGGTGAGCGCCCATGAACGAGTACGTTATGTACAAATCGCAAACCAACTTCGAGCAGGAGCTCTTGAGGCTGAAGGCTTCCGCCTTGCCTGCGAAAGCCAAGACGCAGATTGAGAACTTTGCACGGATGCGCCTTGCCAAGGGCTCGGGCAAGCTCCGCGTTGTGAAGTGCATGTACTGTGTCCGGCTGCTTGCGCAGTGGCTCAACAAGGATTTTTCCAAGGCGACAAAGACCGACCTGATCCGGCTGGTCACCGACATTGACTCCAAAAACTACGCCGAATACACACGCTACGACTTCAAAATTGTTTTGAAAATGTTCTACAAATGGCTTCTTGGGAAAGACGAGGAATTTCCAAAAATCATAAAGTGGCTCAAGCCAAGGCTGAAAAATGAAAAGCACAAACTGCCGGAGGAATTGCTGACGGTTGAGGAAGTGCAAAAGCTCGCCAACTCGACTACAAATCCACGCGACAAGGCGCTCATTTTGGCATTATACGAGTCCGGCTGCCGCATAGGTGAGATGCTATATCTCAAGCTCAAGAACGTCCAGTTCGACAATTACGGAGTTGTGCTGATGGTGAACGGCAAGACCGGCAGCCGAAGAGTAAGAATAATAGCAAGCGTTCAGATTCTTGCCGCATGGCTTCAGGAACACCCGGACAAAGATAACCCGGATGCACCTTTATGGCCTGCGAGATTGGCGAGATATCAGCCCGTGCCTTGCGCTTATCCTTCAATACTCGCCATGCTAAGACGGGCAAGCAAGGCAAGCGGCATAAGGAAACGCATTTACCCGCATCTTTTCCGCCATTCAAGGGCAACCTCGTTGGCAAACAAGCTGACAGAGGCGCAAATGAAGGAATACTTCGGCTGGACGCAGGGAAGCGAGATGGCTGCCACTTATGTCCATCTCTCCGGGCGAGATGTGGACACCGCTCTTCTGCAATTGTATTCCATGAAAGACAAGCCAATCGAAAAAGAGCCCAAGCTCGATCTTCGAATCTGCTCACGCTGCAAGGAAAGGAACTCGCCAACGCAGTCATTCTGCGGCAGGTGCGGCAACCCCTTTGATGAAAAGGTGCTCATCAGCGACTACAACAAACAGGGAAACGGAATCATGAACGTCCTGATGCAGGACCCGGAGGTGAAGGCGCTTCTGGTCAAGAAGGTTTTCGCGATGGGGCTGGACAAGGAGTTGTTGGAGGAATAGGCATGGTCAATGAATACGACCTCCTAGAGCGTTTGGTGATAGGCGCCCTGGTCTTGCTCGGCATAGCGCTTGCGCTGGCAGTTTTTGGATTGGTTGTTTTGATTGCGCTGCCGTTTGCTATTGGCTATGCAATTGCAAAAATACTGTTTTGGCTTTATGGCGGAATTCGCCATTGTTTCTTTCCGGCAGAAATAAAGGAACCGACTGAGTTCGAAAGAAACTTTGCGGAAATGCAACTAGAATTTGCAAAAAAGCAGAGAGAAAAAAAGAGGCTGGCGGATGAAAAAGAAGCAAGAAGGCTCAAACTGGAGCGAACGCCGGAAACGGCACTAGACAGCGATTGGAAAGAGCCTGAAAAGGAGTATGAACTTTCAGGCAACCTCCATCTTTCCAGCAGCCTTACAAACAGGCAGAGAAATGAGCTGTACACGCTCGGCTACAACGTGATAAAAATAAGCCCATTTGGCACATCTGGCGCAGCCGTTTATTGGGTAAAGACCCGCCACAACGAGAGCAAGGAGCATGCGTTCTTTTGCTATATCCTGGAAGCAGAGCTCAGAAAATACACGGACGATATCAGGATGAACGCAACAAATGGCCCAGACTTGGTGGTCAACTGGAAGGGCAAGCAGTTCTGCTTTGATGTTGAGACTGGCAAAAGCCTTTCAAGGCAGCCGGATTGGCTGGAAAGCAAGTTTGCGTATTACCAAAGGGAATACGACAGGTCGTTCATTCTTGTCACAAAAAGGACGCTGAAATACAAATATTCTCGGTACGGGGATGTGATTACCAGAGGCAAGATAAAAGAGACGCTCAGGCAGCTTTTCAGACGTAGATAGGCATATAGTCGCAGGCATATACAGATAAATATAATAGAGAGCGTTAGGCGTCAAAGAAATGGTTTTTCTCTCGAATGAGAACGAGGCTTTGCGCAGCTCGATTTAAGCTTGTGTGGTTTAGGTGAAAAAGGCGATTTTTGGTTCTTTTCTTGCGCTTAATCCTGCGCTTAAATTTTCTTGTTTGCTGACGTGAAAGTTGAGCAGTTAGAATACGCGTAAGGGCGTTCTGCGCACTTTTTGGAAATAAGCGTAGGGGGTGCGCAAACAGTATTTCACCCTCGATTTTCCTTAAACACCCTGATTTCTTGGTTTTGGTATCACACACTTGAATCTTACCTTTGTTTGAAGAAAGTTGAATAAAAAGAAAAGAACGTCGCGCCTAATCAGCAGCCGGTCGCATTCGGCATTGTCGCGCTCTCGCTCACATTCGTCGTGGAGGACGGCGTGGGCGGCTCAGACCTGCTCGAGGCAAACGCGAACAAGCTCGCCAACGTCGCGAGCGTGGAAATCGTGTCCGTTGACAGGCTGTAATTTCTTCTTTTTCCGGTTTTTGGTTTGTGGTCGGCAGATTTCAAGGGATGAAGTTGATTTTCATATCCTTAATTGGTTTCTGATACGTTTCGTAATCGCGTCTATATCATTCTTGCCGTTAATATCACAAAATGGCAGAAATTCGCCGCTGTTGTTGTTCTTGACAACAGTCCCTTCAAATTTTTCAAAAACAATCTTGCCAGTATACCCGGGCCCAGGCACTGAATCCTCTAGCATACCCCAAAAGTGGCAATCAGCAAGCAATGCCTGTTTTTCTATATCCAGGCGCTGAATGTTTTTTTCATTTAATCCGCACACTCCCAAGCTATCTTCTACAAATTTGATGTCACCTATTTTGCTAAGAACGACTAATTTTATTTTCGGATCATGTATATCAGAACTTAGGCTCAGTGCAGGATAAGTTTTCAGCCCACTTTTGCCAGCCGCATCCGAAATAAAATTATACAATTCTTTTAATTCGTTTGAACTCGACAAGTCTCCATGCAGGGGGGAACCGTGAGAGTGTATTGCATAGGACAGCTGGCTTACACCATATGCTTGACCGAGAATCACTACCAACCCCTCTGCTCCGCTCTCTTTCGCTTGCATTGCTGCTTCTTTTATGACAAATGCAAAGTCGATTTTTGCTGCATCTGATCCGACGTACTTATCGTAGTATTCTGGATCCCGCTGTCCAACGAGTTCCGTGCTTTGACTAAATAGTCTCCAATCGAGGGGTTCTGAAAGCCATTTTGTGAAGGAATGCCCATCTGTTCGAATATATTCAATACTGATGCGCCGCCCTATATTTTTCATCGTTTGATCCATTCTAATCTTTGGCGCCCCGAGTTTCATGCCTTTCTCTGCCTCACACGTCGCTTCCCTGTTTTTCAGGACCGCGTAAGCGTCGTTCAGCTTTTTGCTATCATGTGAGCTGAGTTTTTCTGTTCCAGCCGGTATCGTGATTGTGCAAAAATCTTCGCCCAGACTCCCCTTGAGCTTGGCAGAAATTGCATTGAGAAGGTCGTTTTCCCTGAAAACAAATACGACTTTTGCTTTTTCCAGCGCAGTCAAATCTGCGCTCACAATTGAATGAGCTTGCCGCTGTAAACGAGCCCCGTGCAATATTGCAAGCTGCTCATCAAGAGGTTTGACACGGAACTTGCTCCAAGTGCCAAGATTGTGCTGATCGATGAATGCCTTCACCGGCAACTGTTTCCCATCCGCAAGTTTCAATGCCATTTCAATCAACCTCCAAATCTTTTCCAGCGCTTGCTCTAACTATTTTTTCCGCTAGGACAATAACAATATCTTCGAGCGTCATTTCGCGCAGAAAACCGAACTCTGGCGCGTGTATGCTGCGCACGGTTTCGAGTGCCCCTTTAAACATGCCAGCTGTTGCCATGTCAACAGCGATTCGAGAAATATGTCCATAAGATAACACGCCCTGTGCATCGGAATGGCTTGCTGTATTCACTGCATCATCGAATATCGGCTTTAGTTGTTCCGTAGTTGCGCCGAACTCTGCCATCAAGACTGCAATGCTCGAGATTGCTTGGCCTTTATGAGTACTCGTATGGCTGGCGCCCCTACGCGCCATCTTAACAGATTCCTTGAATTTACCCTCTTTTGCCAGCGCAAGCGCAATCCCCGCCCATGCTTCGTTGCGATAGCGAACGTAGTCGGTACAATCTATAGTCCAGCCTGTATAGGGTATGGGTTCTATCTTGGATGCGATGGAAATTGCTTTTTCGAGATTGCCTGCCTCGGCCCGTGCAGCGCTAATCAGAATTGATTTGTCATAGAGAAATTTGTCCTGAAACTCGCGCCACCCCATGCCATCGAGCTTCCCAAGCACGCCCTGCCTGCGCTGAGCTACCGGTATCGCGCCTCCAGGCACGCGAATTTCATTCCCACCCACAAGTTTCAATGCCATCCCAATCAACCTCCAAATTTATTCATCCCGTTCTGTTGTTCTGTGTTGTTCTTTGTGGTTAAGGAGGAATATAATACATTCCTGCTGGAAAGTGCAAAAAACAGGAAGTATTTTATAAAAGACCTGCAAAATAAGCAAAATAGGCGAAAATGATGCAAATAATTGACAAGAAGGACAAAAGGATACTTGCCTGCCTCGAAAGGAATGGAAGAGCACAGCTAAGCGAGGTTGCGCGCACGGCAGGGCTCTCCAAGCCAGGCGCGGCAAAAAGGATTGCAAGGCTGGAAAAGGAGGGAATAATAGACGGCTATCTCACTCATGTCAGCTTCCGTGCGCTGGAACTATTCAACTTCAGGCTTTACCTGAAATTCGAAGGCGCGCCTGCCGGCTTTGAGGACACGGTTGCAATCTGGCTAAAAAAGCAGGGTTGTGTGCGCTGGTTTGCGTTCTGCCAGGGAGAGTATGACATCATAGTGCGCACCATGGTGAAAGACTTGTATGAATTCAGGGAATTCGAGCAGGCAATGCAGATGGAGTTTGGCAGGCACATAGGCAGGAGGGTGTTTGCGGCAATAATCAACGATGCGTACCACAACTGCACGCACATAACTGGCAATGAAGGGAACAGCTCACTTCCTGAAAAGGAGTATGCTGGCAGGGCAGTAAAGCTTACTGATTCTGACTTGGTGGTGCTTTACCACCTGTTTGAAAACTGTCGCCAGTCTGCGCGGGAAATCGCCAAAAAGGCAAAGTTGAAGCCGGATGCTGTGCTTTACCATATCAAGAAACTGGAGCGCGAGGGAGTAATAAGTCGCTACAGTGTGAAAATAGGCAGGGAAAGGCTCGGTTACAGCACAATCAAGGCGATTTTCTGGCTGCGAAAGGCAACCCCTATAGATGTTGAAAAGCTCAAGAAATACTGCGAAATGCATTCAAACGTATCATTTTACGGGGAGATAGTCGGCCCGTGGGATACTGAAGTGGACTTTGATGTGACGGGAAATGCCGAAGCGCACAAGCTTATTGGAGAAATGCGCTCGAAGTTCGCAGGCATCATCCATGATTTCACCGTGCTGGCCTGAATTTCTCGCTTATTAGGTATGCTATGCCTACCTAACTCTAGTTTTTCTCTCGGAAATGACATTTTACTGTACTGATGGTATTATTAATTAGCATACCTAATTAGGTATGCTATGGCACACCGTGTTTACTAAATTCTGAGCGGCCATCATTATGCCTACGAATACGAATCCTACTATGACCCAAAGCTCAAGCGATCTCGCCAACGGATGGTTCGCTATCTTGGCCCCTGCGATGAGCACGGCCAAATTCTAGTCGAGCCAAAGGCACGT
>JAPLWX010000037.1 GCA_026396415.1 Microcaldota archaeon | reverse complement strand
ACCCCATTTTCCATCAAACTCCTTATTTCCACGTGCTCACCTCTCGTTATCATAGCAATCCCGAGAGATTTTCTCGGAACGGTTATAACTTCGGGTGGGACGTGTCGGTGAATATGGGGAAAATTAGACCGTTATTCACACTTACAGATAAGCACTGCGATTAAAGTGCAAAAAACAGTGGATGGACGGGATGATATTTGCGCTACTTTACGCCCATCCAAGGCTGGGCTGCTATCCAACTAGGTACGTCCATGTTGATCGGCACATCGATTTTATCGCCTTCTGCGGCACTGTAAACAAATACGCCTGGGCGATAAGAGAGTGTTTGGGGGATGTTGGCAGCACCTGCAATGAAGAATGGCATATGCTCGAAAACTAGGGAAATTGATGCCAATCCGCCGGCAATTTCATATTTTTGTTCAAAAAACCCATTATAAATGTAATTGGCATCCGATATATTGTAAGTAACTGCCGTTACTAAATTCCCATATGCCTTTAGAAAATCTTGGACAACCGCGCCTTCGCGCAGCTCTTTTTCATTGAACATAAATTCTGGAATAGAATTGAGTGACGTAAACCCAAACTTTTTACTTAAAATAGGTATCGACATCTGATCGTTCCCTTCAAGCAGATATGTTATGTATTCCTTATCTTTCTTGATTCTTTTTGTTATCCACCCCTGCTCAGCCTTGATGATCTGAGAGGCATTGCCTGTGTTTTCTTTCGTAAGGAGACGATCATCCACTTGTATAAGTTCGGTGATGCCGCCTTCCTGCACCTTGAAGAACGTCTTGCCATCTTTGATGATTTTCAATTCGCCTTCCGGCAAATCTGTGAGAGGCATCTTGGAAATGAGTGTTTTCATTCGAGTGTGGACCGGGCTCGTCTGCACAACCTTATCTTCATATGTAAGAAAGAGACGTTTGTCTGCAAAGAGAATTAGGGCGTCGCGGAAAATAAGCATCGGTTGCTTTGTGGTCGGGCCATACCTGACTGAAGCTTCTGGGGAAGTAATACCGCCGCCATTATCGAATTTCTTTGCAACCTTGAAACCCTGGTGCTGTAGGAAATTTGGGCCCATAAACACACTTCTTAGACAGTATCTATGGCAAAGGGTTTATAAAGATTGTGGCAAAAAGAGGTTAAATAAGATTAATATGAAAGATTGTATGCGAATAAACAGCACACAGAGGAACAACGATGCTACTGAGCAGGGTCAAATCGTTGCTGGGTAGCTTCTGAGCAAAACATAAATCTTGCCTTAGCAGAAATAAGGAAAAAATGCGCGCAAGCGCGCGCTTGCGCGGAATGCCTGGCGCTAGTTGACCGTCACGCTCTTGGTTTTCGTCACTGTCGAGCCCATGGTGTCTGTGCCAGTGCCTGTTATCGTGTATGTGCCGGCGGCGCTGTAAGTGTGCGGGGCGGAGGGATAATTGTTCCCGGAATATGCTCCATTGGTCGTCGTGCCGTCGCCCCACTGGTATGATGCGGTGCAGTGGCCATCTGAGTTGTATGGGTCAAAGACGACGCATTGCAATGCCCATGTGCTCTCCTGGCTCGCGTTTGCAGAGCCCGGGCCGAAAATGAAATAAGGAAAAAATGCGCGCAAGCGCGCGCTTGCGCGGAATGCCTGGCGCTAGTTGACCGTCACGCTCTTGGTTTTCGTCACTGTCGAGCCCATGGTGTCTGTGCCGGTGGCAAATATATCATATGTGCCAGAAGCGCTGTAGGTGTGATTGGCAGAGAGGTAATTGGACCCGGTATATACGCCATTGGTCACCGTGCCGTCGCCCCATTGGTATGAAGCGGTGCAGTGGGTGTCAGAGTTGTACTGGTCCATGACGACGCATTGCAATGCCCATGTGCTCTCCTGGCTCGCGTTTGCAGAGCCCGGGCCGACGACGCATTGCAATGCCCATGTGCTCTCCTGGCTCGCGTTTGCAGAGCCCGGGCCGAAAATGCCGCTGGATTGCGGGGGCATGGCGCATACCTGCACAGGGTTGCAAGACAGCTCCAATCCATCGCAGCACGTGGTGCCTGCGCAGGACTGGCTGTCGTTTGCGCATGCGCTGGTCACCGTGACCGCCTGGGTGCCCGCTAGCGTCGAGCCGTATACATCAGTGGCAGTGGCTGTAATTGTATATGTGCCAGCAGCAGTGTATGTGTGATCCGCCCCAATAGTATACGCTGGATGCCCGATTGTATTGTCAACAACGGTCACCGCCGTTCCATCGCCCCAATCAAATGATGCAGAGAGGCAGCGGGTATTGGGGAATGCAGCTGGATCCACACAGTTACAGTATATTGCCCAGTGGCTGCTCTCCCCCGCATTTAACGATTGCGCCGTGCCCATCATTCCTCCATACGGAGGCACTGCGCAGATTGCAGCCGGATTGCAGGCCAGGCTCGCGCCATTAAAGTAGGTGTTGCCTGGGCAGCACGTGGTGTCTGCGCAGGACTGGCTGTCGTTTGCGCATGCGCTTGGTTGGGGCGCGGTTCCGCTGCACTTGATGGTAAGGGGCTGGCCATACTGCCTTTTGGTGATTCCCCCTTGGGTCTGGTACTCAAAGCCGAAGTTGTTCATGACAAGATAACTGGATGAGCCGGAACAGAGGGACGATGCCCCTCCAAGCGTGGTGCCGGAGCTTGCGCCGGAGCCTATTGTGACGCTGCAGCTGCCGCTTCCTATAAAGGTGTCCCCGCCAGGGGCTATGTTGTAGCAGGAGGGCAGCGTGCCGTTCTGCAATGTGGAAATTGACTGGTTGTTGCCCAGAAGCGCGGTGATCTTGATGGGATATGCCTCCTTGTTCCTCACCTTGAGATATGGGATGGACGCGCCTGAGCCATTCGGGACGGCGGATGCTTCCGAGATGGCGAGCGGGCCCACCGCGCCCCAGTAGGTCTGGCTTTGCGTGACCTGGGCGTCGGATGCGGTACCGGGGGCACCGCTAAGGAGGACAATTGCAACCAGTGCGATGAAGACGACCACTGCGACGATGACGAGATATTCCGAGGCGCCCTGCGCGCGAAAAGAGGTTTTCATATGGGATAATTCGGGATAAAAATTTAAAAGGGCATCGGGAGGACGGTAAGCGCTCAGGATTTTCCTGAGACGTAAAAATGCGTTTCTACGGCGTGCCTTCAGGCGTTAATCCCATATATTTCCATCATTTTCCGGCAAAAGCGCATTTTTTGCACGGCGGAGAGTGGAAATTTTCCGGGTGATTTTTTTGGCAAAAAACCCGCAATGCGCCAGCAAACACCGATGGTTTGCCGGCGCTGCCAGAAGAATTTTAAGCGCTTACGGAGGGTGGCGATTAGGGCGTTTCTGAATTCGCCAATGCACGCTGGCGAAGAAAGGCGGGCACGGGGCATCTTTTTTCCCAGTCCGTCAGTAGAGGTAGCCCCACGAGTGCAGCATGTCGGAGTCGTGCGTCCAGCGGTTGCCGATGTCAGTCCTGTAGAACATGTTCGGGATTAGGATGTTCTCCACGCGCTTGTAGACCTGCTTCTGCGCGTCCTCCACCGTGAGCGAGGAGCCAGTCACTATCACGGCGTAGCCAGACTGCCCGGCGAGGCGCCAGTCGCCGTCCACGAGCTTGACATCGCCGAGATGGATGCCTTCGAACACCGGCTTCTTGAAGATGATTATCGCGTCCTCGGAGTAGCGGCGGAATGCGCGGAAGTCCTGGAAGGGGAACGGGGGCACGGCCACCACCACGCCGAGCTGGAACCCCTTCCTGGTCCGCATCTCGGCAGGCTCGCCGCGCGCAAGATGGTAGAAGAATTCGCCCCAGGGGGAGGAGACGCCTTCCATCTGGATGGAGATGGTGGGGTAGCCGAAGCGGGAGGTGAACTCGAGGGGGTAGATGCCCTTGGCGTTCGCTATGCAGTTGATGTCTATGTAGCCCACATAGCCGCACGCCGCGAGCTTTTCCTTCATCTTGCCCAAGGTTTCATTGAATATGGTGGAGTGCTCTGCCCAGAACATGAGCGTGCCCATCTCGCCGGTGTTCGGCCCGAGCTCGCCAGGGAACATCTTCTTGTGCTCGAAGTTCACGTTTATCGGGCCGCAGAAATCCTTGCCGTTGAAGAATGCGCCCACCGCGACCTCCACGCCCTGCGCGAATTTCTGGAGCTGGAAGGAGTTGAGCTTTTTTGCCCAGCTGCGCTTGTAGTTTGTGAGGATGTTCAGTATGTCCTCCCCGTCCTCCTCCTTGCCTATGAAGGACAGCTCCTTTTCGTTTTGCGCGCTTCCGTTGGGCTTGAGCACGTATCGCCCCGGATTTTTCTTGACAAAATCTATTGCTGCGTCAAAGTCCGAGAAGTCGGAGTGCGGCAGGACAGTTACCCCTGCCGATGCAAGCTCGTCCTGCCCGAAGAGCCGGTCGTCCTCCAGCTTGTCGGTGTAAGGGGTGCCGCCCACCACCGCCTTGCCCTTTTTCCTCAGTTCGTCCGCAACCGCGCCAAAGCCCACGTCGTCGAAAATTATCACGTCCGCCCAGTCCACAAGCGGGTGCCAGTCGTCGCACTTGTCCACAAACCCGTCGCACACGTCATGCTCTGCCTTGTCATAGATGTGGTAGCGCACTTCGTTGCCTTCCTTTTTCACCGCAAGCGCCAGGTCGCCTATGAGCCCCTCTATGGAGACGAACAGGAATTTTCTGGGCTTTTTTTCCTCTGCAACCGCCTGCGCGTTGCCGTTCGGGGATGCGCTCATGCGCATTTCTCACTGTGAAAAAATATAAAGTGAGCGTGCCAAACGGCGTGCATGGATGCACTGTTATAAATTCTATTGCGGCAAATGGGAACGGGCGAGATTTGGAAGTCGATTGGCAGGCGCATAGCATGGACGATATGGAAAAATGCTGGGGCATCCTCCCAAATGTTTCGAGAAGCTTTGCGCTTTGCATCAGGATACTGCCAGCTCCCCTAAACAGGCAGATGATGCTGTCCTATCTTGTTTTCCGCGTGATTGACACCGTCGAGGACTCTTCCGCGCCCCTTGCTGCCAAAAAAATGATGTTTGCGGAGTTCCTCTCATTGCTTTCCAGGGGAGGGGCAAATGACGCAGCCTCGGGGGCGTGCGCAAGGAAAATGCTTGCAAGGCTTGACTATACGTATGAAATGGAGCTTCTTGAAGCGCTGCCTTCCCTTGTGCGCGCGTATTTCTCGCTGCCTTCAGGCGCAAGGAGGGCGATAAGCAAGCGCGCGCGGGTGATGGCGAGGGGGATGTGCGAATTCCAGAAAAAGCCCATTGAGACTTTCGCCGACCAGGACAGGTACAGCTATTACGTCGCAGGCGTCATCGGGCATTTGTTCAACGACCTGCTGGAATTCAACGGGATAATCACCAGCAGGCTCAAGCGCCAGCTTTCCAGGTACGCGCAGAAGTTCGGCCTTGCGCTGCAGAAGGTGAATATCTTGCGCGACATTGCCGACGACATCGCGTCGCACAGGTACTATTGGCCGAAAAGGCTGCTTGCAAAGTACGGGCTGGGCTACCATGACATCTGCTCCTCAGAAAACCGGGAAAAGGCGCTTGCCGTGCTGCATGAGCAGATAAAGGACGCGCGCGCGTACATAGACGCCGCAATGCAGTACATACTGCTGCTTCCAAAGAAAGCGCTCCAGGTGAGGATGTTCTGCCTCATACCCCTTTTCATGGCAATAGAGAGCTACGTGAAATGCATGAACAATGCGGATGTCTTCGTGCCTGGGAAGAAAGTGAAAATCTCGCGCGAGTGCGTCGGGGACATCGTGGCAAAGTCCGGCATGTGGGGCGCGAACAACGAGCGGCTGGTGAAATGGTTCGCCGCCTCGATGGGAAACGTGCCTGGCGGCATAACCGATTTCGCGGTAATGCGGGCCTGAGAAGATTTACCTTTTTTCTTCCTGCGCGCGAAATCAAGCAAGGCATAGTTCACGATTTGGCGTATGGCATCCGCGTTGCAGTAGTCCTTGGCCCAGAATGAGATAGAGGCAGTGGAAAGGCCTGACTTCATCCAGGGAAAGCGTGCAGCCGAGGCTGCCAAGGAGCCCATTTGGCTTGGCGGCGGAAAGTGCGGCAACGATGCTTTTTCTGAGCGCGCCAAAATCTGTTTCAAGGGGAAGCTCCGCCTGGACGGCCACGATGCTTACGCCGTCGGGAAGCGAGAGGCTGGTGACGCGGAGATATGAAAAAGAATATAAGCCAAAGTCCCGATGCAATGTGCGGTGGGAAAATGAAGTTCCATACGAAGTACTTATGGTTTTGCACGAAAAAGAAAAAGGAGATAGTGCCGATCAGCGGCGAGGTGGAGAAGGCAGTTGCAGAATCCGGCGTGCGCGAAGGGTTCGCTTTTGTCTCGGCAATGCATATCACGGCAAGCGTGTTTGTCAATGATTATGAGAGCGGGCTTTGGGAGGACATAATGGCTTGGCTTGAGAAGGTTGCGCCGGAGGGCGATTACCGCCACCACCATACCGGAGAAAGCAATGCGGATGCGCACCTCAAGCGCCTGGTGATGGGGCATCAGGTGATGCTGCCAATCACGGGCGGGAAGCTCGACTTGGGGCCATGGGAGCAGGTATTTTACGGCGAGTGGGACGGGCAGCGGAAGAAACGGGTAATTATAAAAATATTCGGAGATTAACCGAGCTGCCTACCAAAAAGATAGTGAGGAGGGACTGCATGATTTCTTTTTTCAGCCTATCCGCCCGCCATACCCCCTAACTTATAAACCATTGCATTTCGAATATATCCACCGGGAGGCTTACGGCAATGGATGGCTGGCTTGCACGCAAAAGCGTCTATGCGCTTCCTGGAAAAAAATAGGTGAATATAAATGGGATATGGAGATGACGACAGCGGCGGATACGGCGGACATGGCGGCAGGGGCGGCGGGCGCGGCGGAGGCCGTGGCGGCTTCGGCGGCGGGCGCGGCGGCGGATACGGCGGCCCGCGCGAAATGAGCAAGGCTGTTTGCTCTGACTGCGGCCAGGAATGCGAAGTGCCATTCAAGCCGACAGAAGGAAGGCCTGTGTACTGCAGGGACTGCTTCCCCAAGCACAAAAAGTTCTAAGGGAACTTTTTGGACGGTTGGCGCTTGCGCCAAGCAGGACAAGAAATTCTAGTTTCTTGAACACTGACGCTTGAAAGTTTTTTCTTATTTTTCTTTTTTCCTTTTTTGCCCCTAGCGAACATACTGCTTTTTATTCGGGATTCCCGCAAATGCGTGCATGAAAGCGTTTGCCTTCGTTCTGTTTGCCGCGCTCCTGCTTTGCGCGTCCCATGCCTACCAGATAGATCAGAGCCGCGACGACCTGCTTGCCAAGTACTATGCCTATGTCGATGCCAAGGTGCCGAAAACCGCGCGCATGATTGTCGGGAACGAAAAGGTGAATGCATACATCGGGCAAAGCGTGATAGGCGTTGAGACCCGGAATGGCGAGCTTTACTCGTTCGAGTATGCGGCGCTGGCAAACCCGGACATAGTCGTCATCGTCAGCGACGAGGCCGCAGAAAAAATAGAGAACAGGAGCACTGGCGTGCTCGAGGCGATGGACAACGGCGGCATACAGATAAAGACGTACAGCTGGCTTGCCATGTTCAAGGTGGCTGCGCTTCGGAATGCCTATGCGCTCTCAGGCATCGACAAGAGGCTTACAAACAGGACAATCGATGAAAGGGACATCTACAATGCCAATTCGCTTTTCATGGTCCGCCAGCGCGTGTTTGTCTGGAACTAGTTTTTAGGAGCGCAGGATATGGCAAAGACAAATTTTCGCAAAAAATTGTCTGCTATTGTAATGAGCAACGCGAATTACAATACAAAAAAACCGCTTTTCAGCAGGCAGGATGCTTTTGCGCTCGTTGGCGCGATATGCATAAGCCTGCTCGCAATCATCCTGTTCACGCGCGTGGGCGAGCTCCGCCACATGGGCTATATCGGAGTTTTTTTCATTTCGCTGATTTCCTCGGCAACCGTATTTGTGCCGCTGCCCGGCTTTGCGATTGTCTTTGCAATGGGCGCGTTTTTGAACCCCGTGCTTGTGGGCATTGCGGCAGGCATCGGGTCTGGGCTTGGCGAGATAACAGGCTATTTGGCAGGCTTTGCAGGGCATGATGCCGTCATGGGGACAAAGCTATTCAGGCAGCACAAGCGCGGCATTGAAAAATACGGCTCGCTTGCCATTTTCGCGCTTGCTTTCATCCCGAACCCGGCCTTCGACGTGGCAGGCATTGCCGCTGGCGCAACCAGGATGCCCCTGTGGAAGTTCGCGCTTGCAACGATTGCGGGAAAGACGCTGAGGTTCGTGCTGCTTGCGTATCTGGGCGGCTATGCCTACGGCTTTTGGCAGTGGGGCTGAGGGCTTATCTCGCTCCACCGCCGCCGCCCCCTCCGCCACCGCCTCCTCCAAACCCGCCGCCGCTTCTGCCGCCTGATGCGGCTGCCACGGATGAGAATGATGAGTGGAATGCCGCGTAGCTGCCTATGAATGCCGCGTTTTGCGACTGCTCGCCTGGGAAGCGCACCTTGAGCGACTTTATCACCTCGGATGCGATTCCGAATGCGGTTGCGTAGATTAGGTATTCTTCCCAAAGCGCCAGCGCAGGCACCTCTTTTTCCTGGAGCCTTCCAAAGTCCTGCATGTACTTCTTGAAGGCAGCCCATTTCTTCTCGGCCAGCCTGCCCTCGGGCGTCCATTTGCCGAGTATTTGGGGCCAGGTGGCCGCGATGATAAGCATGGCAAACAGGATGATTGCAGAAATCAATCCTGTGATGATGTTGAACATGATTAGGGAAACCATGCAGGCGAAAATCGAAATCACGAGATAAACCACCATGATGTCATTGCCGCGCTTGTCCATGAAGCGCTTGTAAAAGCCGCCCTGGAGCTGCCTGGAAAATGTTGCAAGGAGGCTTCGGAGCTCATACCTGTGCGATGGCATGGAAGAAACGCGGAGCTCCGCGCTGGTGGAGGCATCCCAGAGGAATTTCATGAGCTCGAGCTGATGGGGCGCAAGGGAGGAGCATTCGTCCAACTTCTTGATTAGAATGATGAACCAGGACTTGCTCTTGCGTTTCATTATCAGCAAATCGTCAGTCACCTCGCGCTCCTCAAGCCTGACATAGCCTTTATACGAAAGCCAAAGCATTTCCGCGCTGATGAAGTCCATTTGCATGCCTTTTGCGAGAAGACGCCCTGCCTCGGAAGGCGTGAGTTCGGAGGGCGGCTCGCGCTCGTATGTGCCCGCATAGTCAAGAGGCAGCTCGCGGCCATATGAGTAATAAAGATAGGCGAAAAGCGCAATGCCTGCAAGCGGAAAGAGCAGCACAATAAATGAAAACATGCCCATCAGCTGCGCGTTGGACTGCTGCTGCGCAGCATAAATCTTCTCGCCGTCGATTATTTCCTGGCTGGTCATGTATTTTGGCGCCTGGCGAAGATTTGAAAAGCCTGAAAGCGGGAGAAGCATGTTTATTTCCAGGTAGGTTTTTGCAGGTTGATTGGCCGAAGTGATTGAGATGCCGTCATCCATTTCAGCCACTTGGCTGCCGGGCGGGGCGTGGATGAAATATTCATTTGACACCATGCCGGCAGGGAGATGCACGTTCGCCTGCAGCTTGCCCACGCCCTTTTCCCAGGTGTCGCCCCAAAGCTTGTAGAAGAACTGCGCGGCGTCTTTTTGCGAGAGTATCTCTCCGTTGAGCGTGTAGTCGAAGACGACAGTGGCAGTGCCGGAGCCAAAGTTGTCCGCAAGCACCAGCTCCTGGTAGCCCTGGTTATTCTGCGTGCGGAAGGCGCAGCTGCTCCTGCCCACGCAATAGCCCGATGCATTGCTTATCTTCACGTCCATGGGCTTTTGCAGGTAAAGCTCGTGGAAGCTGCCTGACAGGGAGTAGGTTATCCGCTCCTCAGCGCGGACGGTGCCGTCGGAATGGAGATAGTAGTCCACCTGCGCGCTGGGAATGGAGTAATCGCGCGCAAACGCGAGCGGAAGGAGAAGCAGGAGCGCGAGAACCGCGAGGAAACGGGTGTTCATGAGATGAAAGCGGGAAGAAAATAAATAAAGGTGACGGAACGGTAAAAAGAAAGGGGCCGGAAGTGAAGGGAGCCAGGGGTAGAAATTTCGGAAAAATCAGTTGCCGTGCCTTGGCTGAATAGCCAGATCGGCAAGATCCTGCTGCAGCTTATTCTCGAGCTTAGGCAGCTCTTTCTCCAATTCTGACCTCAAATGATAAAGCTCGGCAGTAAGCACATCTCTGCTCTTCAACATGCGAACCAAGTCTCTCTTGTAACTGATTTCCACTGTCAGGTTTTTCAGCCCATCCACTTCCCTATCAGCCTCCTGGGAAGCTTCCATGATATTTTTCGCTGCCCTTGCCAGGAAATTATTCTGAATGTGCCTTTCAAGTAGAATTCCTATTGCATTTCTCGGCTTACTTCGTGCCTTGTAAGCTTCAGCCAGATTGAATTGCATATCGCCAATGTAAACAAGCGCTTTCATCCTGTCATAATCCCGCAGCTTCTCAACCATTACAGGCGGTTCCAGCTTTTTCACCAGCCTCATCTTGCGCATTGCCCTGATTTGTTCCTTTATTCTTATCCTGTCCGCCCTTTCTTGGCGGAGGGTTTGTATCTTTTCGGAAAGGGATTTGGAATGCTTGAAACAGTTGACTGTCTTCAGGGTCTTCTCAGTAAGCACCAGTGCCTTGAAAGAGTGGGAGGTTGCTAAATTAACAATCACGGGCATGCAATCACTTTATTGTTATAATTAATATAACAGTATGTTTATAAATGCATGCTTGCGCGAAGTACAGAATAAGGGGTAGAAAAAAATGGGCCGGAAGAGATTTGAACTCTCGACCTTTCGATTGCTAAAAATCCCAAAGAAAATTCCGGGGGAATTTATCAGTCGAACGCTCCAACCAGGCTAAGCTACCGGCCCAACGTGAAAGGTAATAATGCGGGAGATTTTAAAAAGGCTGACGCGCGATCCTATTCCGCCTTTTTCGCAGGCTTGGCTTCCTCAGCCGCAGGCGCGCTTTCCACCGCGCTCCCGCCGCATGCCTTCAGCTTTTCTTTTGCCTTTTCGGAGAAGCACACTGCGCGCACCACGATGGGGAATGTGATGGAGCCTGTGCCCAGCACCTTGCCGTCAAAGTCGAACGTGAGCTTGCCTTCCTGCTTTTCCACCTTGCCGTTGCGCGCGAGCTGGTCGATTTCGTAGAGGTTTATGACCGGAAGCTCTGCGCGCGCGTTCTGGTTGGCAAAGCCGAACCTGCCGCCGTGGGACATCCAGTGCCTTTCATAGCGTGTGATGTAGGTGAAGCGGTGCTTGTGCGTCCCTGCGCGGCCCCAGCCTCCCTTGCCGCCCTTGCCGCGGCGGTTCTTTGCATTGCCCTTGCCGTGGTTGCGCGTGCCGTTGAATTTCCTGTTCCTTTTTCCCTTGCGGTTGACCATGTGAAACACCATCTAGCATTAAGCCATTTTTGCGAGAAGCCCGCCTATCTTCGCATTCCTGCCAAGCGGCCCAAAGGGCGCTGGCGACTTCTTGCTGCCCCCGTCGAATCCGCCGCGCGGCGGCGCGAGGAAGAAGAACGGGAGGATTGCGTGCTCGGAAAGCGATTTGCCGGATGAGGAAATTTCCTTTGCAAGCTTTGCGATTGCCTCGGGCGACATGGTCGCAGACAGCTTCTTGCCGTCGCGCGCAAGGCCGCGCCGGATGAGAAGCATCTCGATTGCCTGCTCGTCGACTGGCCCGAAGGAAACAGAGTCCTTGCATGCCTGCACCATGCCGCGGAAGCCATCGGTGTCAGGAAGGAGCGTGCAGGTGTGGAGGCGGTTGAGGTTCAATGAGACGAAAGTCGCCTTCACCTTGGGGGTAATCCCGCGCTTTCCCTTGAGGCGTATCACTGCTATTCTCATGAGGACACCTTTTCAGGCTGCTTGCCGGTTTCCGGCTTGGTTTCGCCGCCCCAGCCTTTGGACAGCTTCATTGTATTCAGTTGCTCAAGCGCGTTTGCCGTCGCCATTGCGGTGTTGTAGATGCTTCTTGTGTGGCCGCGGGAAAAGCTCCAGATGTCCTTCACCCCTGCGGCGGCAAGCACCTTTTTCACCACGTCGTTTGCAGCCAGGCCCACTCCGCGGGGGGCAGGCTTGAGAAGCACGCGGACACTGCCCGCCCTTCCGTTCACTGCTATCGGGATGGAATTCCTGAATCCTGCGCCGGATTCCCAGGAGCCGCATCCGAAGGGCACGGATATGATGTTGCGCTTGGCGTCCTTGATGGCGGATTCGATGGCAGGCTTGACCTCTTCGGACTTGCCTGCGCCGATGCCAAAGTGGCCCTTCTTGTCGCCCACAAGCACAATGGCGCGGAACTGCATTTTCCTGCCGTTCCCCGTCATCCGCTGCGTGCTTTTCACCTCGAGCGTATCCTCCGCCATGTCAGGGTAGAGGTGGTCGATTATGCCGCTCTCGAGGATGGGCTTGCCCATGGAGAAGATTTCCTCGACAGAGGTTATCTGGCCGGATTTCACCAGCCTGCCAATGTCGCTCTTGGGGATCCATTCCGGCTTTGGCTCGTCGCTGCGCCTGGAGCGCCTGTTCCTGTCAAATCTTGCCATTTAGTCACCGTCAATTTATTCGCTTTCTATTTTTGCCTTGGCGGCCTTGAAATTTGCCACCATATTTTCGGGCGCAAAGCCCTGCTTTGCGTATGATGAGAACAGCTGGCTGTACTTTGCGGGGGCATCGCTTTTGAGCTTTTTGGCATACGCCTCGATGGTTGCGCCCGTCACCCTCTCCTCGGGAATCATCTCGTCCGTGTAGTTTGTGGAAAGCCCTGCGTCCTGCGCGCCGCGCAGCGCGGCGAACATGGTCGCGCCCTTGGAGGGCGTCTGCATGCCCGCGTCCAGAATGAAATCGGATGCGCCTTTCTTTTTTGCCATCTTCCCCGCAAGCAGCCCGCAGAGATAGGCGGTCGGCGCGTTGCAGCGGGGCGCCCAGCCGTATTTCGCAAGCGAGCGGGAGTGCACAGATGCCAGCACCGTGTCCCCCTTGGCAGAAAAGTTCACGAACTGGACAAGCACGCCTGTCGAGGATTTGCGCACCACAAGGCGCGGCACATTGCCCTTCACAAGCGCGAGGCGCTTGGCGTAGTTGGTCAGGTTCTTGCGCCTGCGGCGGAACGCCACTTTGTATACAGGGCCTGTTGCTTTGCTCACAATATCACATCACAAATGCTTGGTTTGCCTTACTTCACCATGAGCTTGTTGTCGCTGATGTACGTCTCCATTATCTTGACGCTCTTGAAGGCGTTGCCCTTTACCATGAGGTAAAGCTTGCGGTACACCTTGGGGTCGGTGATTTTCTTTGAGGACACGAGCCCTGCGAGTATGCGCCTCTGAGAGCGCACCTTGGCAATCCACGCGTCCTTGCTGTCGAGCCGCGCCGATGGCGTGCCCCTGCGGCTTCCCATCCCGCCGCGCCTTCCCTTTTTCTTCTGGGCGCGCTTTGCGTTCCCGCGCACGCGCGATACGCCGCGCGGGTGGAGCTTGTAGACCACGCCGTCCTTGATGAGCGTGCGGATGTCCTCGCGGGTGAGCGCCTCCTCGATTTTCTTTATCGAGTCGGCCTTGAAGCGCACCTTGGACTCGCCCACCCCGAGCATTCCGGACGCGATCCTTCGAACTGTGTTGGTTGCCATCAATATCACATCAAATCTGCTTGTCGTGCCTGTGCTGCTGGCTCTGCTGCGCCTGCGAGACTGCCTGCGAGGACATTTTGGAGGTGGACTCTAGTGTCGGGGATGCCTTGGTGGCGTCCTTCTTTGCCTCGCCCTCAGGCGACTTTTTCTCAGGCTCTGCCTTCTTCGCGGCTTCCGCGGCTTTTTTCCTGTCCTTCTTCTCGATGCGCTTTACCATTGGAGCGTATTTCTTGATGTATACCACGTGGAGGGCCATGGAGGCTGCAAGCTTTTCTATTGCCGCGCGCTTGAGGCGGCCCACGCTTCCCGCTATGCGGATGACGACGTTCTTGAGCCCTTTGAGGTCGTCAGGCGTCTGGACGAGCACTTCGGGAAGCCCGTGCGGGTGGTGGTACCGGATCGCCTTTGGCTGGCGGTAGCCGATGGAGGGCGATTCCCCCATGTACTTTATCTTGAGGCGCTTCTTGTTGTCAATGCCGCGCGGGCGGCGCCATGCAATCTTTATCCTGCTGCGGCTTGAGCGCCCGTAGTTGGGGCGGAGGAACTGCGGGTGCTTTCTCTTTTTGATTGCCATGATAACCACTCTATTCCGCTACCTCGTAAAACCCGTCCTGGAAAACACGGGAGTCGCGGTTGCGGATTTTTGTCGCTGACTTTATGTTGGCGAACGTCTGCCCGACATCGTCTTTTGATATGCCGCTAATCGTGACTTCCTGCCCCTTTGCCTCCACCTTCACATCGCCCATTATCCGCAGGCGGCGGGGCTGCTTCTCGCCAAGGAAGTTCTTTACGAACATTTCCCTTCCCTTTATTTCCACGGTTATCGGGAAGTGGGAGAAAAGTATCTTGACCTTCTTGCTGTAGCCATTGGTGACGCCCACTGCCATGTTCCTGATGTGCGCCGCAACGGTGTTCACCATCACGAGCGGGCCTGCCACCTCGATTTCGCCACCCTTCACGGAAATCTGTACGTCCGGGTGGGAAAAATC
This sequence comes from Microcaldota archaeon, assembly GCA_026396415.1. Taxonomy (GTDB): domain Archaea; phylum Micrarchaeota; class Micrarchaeia; order Anstonellales; family Anstonellaceae; genus UBA10161. The sequence continues at coordinate 28,710 of JAPLWX010000037.1, read as the reverse complement.
GCGGACAAGCGTGCCCTTGGCGCCGCTCACCGTGACCGAGCTTCCTGCCGCTGAAATTTTCGTTCCTTCCGGTATTTTCATCCCATCAACCTTGACATTTTGCATTCCATCGAACTTCATCAGTAAACGAACGCGATGAGCCTTCCGCCCAGCCCGTTTTCCTTTGCTTCCTCATTCGTCATCAGCCCGTTTGGCGTGGAGACTATGAACATGCCGAAGCCCGCGCCCGGCAGGTACTTCTGCTCCCACTCGTTCCATTCGCTGTTCTTCACGGCGAAGCGGGGCTTGACCGCGCCGCACTCGTTCACGCGGCCCAGCAGCTTGACGCTGAAGTAGCCGTTCCTGCCGTCGTCCACGAATTCGAAGTCGCCGATGAAGCCCTTGCGCTGGAGTATCTTCAAAGTCTCGCGCACGAGCTTGCTGGGCTTGACTTCGCAGGACTGCTTGGAGAACATTTCATGTGTCTTGATTGAATTCAGCGCGTCTGCGAGTGGGTCGTTTGCCATATAATCCCTCAGTATTTCCTGAAGCCGACCTCTTCGCCGACCTCACGGAAGCAGCGCCTGCAGATGCGCAGGCCATAGGAGCGTATGAGTCCGCGCGCCGTGCCGCAGAAGCGGCATTTGCGCATGCCCTTGCCCTGGAACTTGTGCTCGAGGGGCACGCCCTTTTTCCTGTTCTTCTCTTTTTCTGCCAATTCAAAACCTCTTTATCAGGAGTTTTTCCTTTTTCATTCCACGCTTATCGAGAGCGCTTCCTTTGCGAATGCAATCCCGTCCTCCTGCGTGAGCCTGTGGCTCCCGCCGAGCCTGCCTTTTGCGTGGCGGCGCCTTGCCACGCGGAATCCGCGGCGGCGCAAAGTCACGCAGACGTCAAAGCCCATCATCCCAATCTGCGGGTCGTATTTCGCCCCGGGGAATTCGATGTATTCCGGGACGCCGAACGAGAAATTGCCCTCCTTGTCAAAGGAGCGCGAAGGAAGCGTGAACGTCTTGACCTTGAGCGCCTTCTTCAGGAACTCGAAGGCCATCGCACGGCGAAGCGTTGCCTTGGTGCCGATGATGTCCCCCTTCTTGATGCGGAAAACCGGGTTTCGGGACTTGGCGTGGGTGGGCACTGCCTTTGCGCCGGAGAGGCGCTGAAGCAGGGTCTTGGCGTTCTCAAGCTCCTGGCCGGCCTTGCCGACCCCGATGTTGAGCGTGACTTTGTCAATCACGATTTCCTTCATCTTGTTTTCCATTCCTTTTCACCTATCAAACATGATCTGCAATTCAGTAATTCCCGTCCACTGCGAACAGGTATTTCCTCACCGTTATGAATTCCCCGCTTGCGCCAGTCAGGTGCGCTTCGGTGTCGTGCGAGCCTGGCCTCTCTATGATCTTTTCGAGCTTTGCCACTTCGCCCATGTGCTTTCCCTTCATCACCAAGCATGTTACTCCGGGCGCCAGCTTGATGTGCGAGAGGAGCTTGAAGCCCGGGATTGAGAACACGCAGGTGTCGCCGGTGCCGATGTGCTTGTCGCCGAACTGGTTCCTGCCGTCATGGAATGCGATGGTGATTTTCCCGCCCTTGGCAGTGTTCTTGCCGGTCACCTTGAGGTACTTGCGGGTGGCAGCCTCGCCCTTCACTTCCTTGGGGACGAGGCGGGCGCTGTCAAGCGACATGCGGTAGGCCTTCTTTTCCGCGGGCTCGGAGATTATGTCCATCACCCCTACGGGGTATTTGGGCTCGCTGATTTTCTTGCCGTCAATCAGAAGCCCGCCCGTGCGGAGTATCCTCTTGACCTCGTGGATGGAGGATGCCCTGCCAAGCACGTCGCGCAATAGCACGCCTGCCGAGATGCTTTCGGACTTCTTGTGCGTGCCTGGCGCCGGTGCGAGCAGCCACTTTACCTTCTTGCGGCTGATCACGCCTATGTTCTTGCTGGCGCGCATGCGGACAAAATGGTTGGAGCCTCCTTTTTTGGACATGGTATCAACTCATATCTGATTATTGCTTCTTGGGCGCAGATGCGCTTGCTTTCAATTCCCGATTGGAGCCTTGGGCTCCAATGGGCGCAGTTTTGCCTCGCAAAACTGCCGTCGGCGAGCGGTTAAGCGCAGCCAGGCGGTCCTTCACGAACTCGCCCTCGAGAATCACGAGGTTGGACGGGTCGAGCGCCACCAGCTTTTCCACGCCCTTTGCGGTGCGTGAGTTTGCGCCTTCGACATATATTTTGAGGGCGGAAAGGTCCACCTCGAATATTTTCCCGGTGTGGCCCCTGTGGTCCCCGCGCAGCACCTTTGCCTTGTCGCCCTTGTGCGGCTGGATGCTCCTGCGGGCGGTTCCAAGCTTGGCGCGAAGCTCCTTGCCAATGTGCACGAATACCATTTTCCTGCGCAGGTGGTTCGCGGCGGTGTAGCGGTACTTGCGCTGCTTCCTTCCTTGCACGGAGTTGTTGCTTGCCGTTGTCATAAATATCAACTCAAACCACTGCTGCTGCGATTGCCGCCACTTTGGGGAAACGTGTTGCCACTTCGCGGGCGATTACGCCTTTTATCTCGGTGCCGACAGGCAGGCCTGCGTCGTCTATGATGACGCATGCGTTGTCCTCGAATGAAATGCGCACTCCGTTCGGGCGGCGGATGGTTTGCCTCTGGCGGACCACCACTGCGGTGAGCACTTTTTTCTTCATTGCGGCAGAACCTTTTTTCACCGCCACCGTGACAATGTCCGACACGCCGACTTTCGGGTACATTGCGCGCTTTGCCTTTGCGCCCTTCACGCCGATTATCTGCACTATCTTTGCGCCGGAGTTGTCATTGCAGATGAGGCGGGAGCCTGTCTGCAACCCCTTTGTTACGCTGCTGCCGAGTCCCTTCATAATATCAACTTCATTCCATTTGCCTTGCGGGCTTCATTCTTCCTTTCCATCCGCTTTGCGCTTCCCATCTGTGGCTTCATTCCGTTTCATTCCGGCTTTGCCTCCTTTGCAGGCGTAGGCGGCGGAAGCTCTGCCCGCTTCACCGCAGCCTTCCTGAGGCGCTCCGCCTCGACGTCAAGCGACTTGCCCCCCCTTGCCTGGAGCACAGTGGTTTTTGCCTTTGTGATTATCCTTGTGACTATCCAAGCCTTTGTCTTCGATATTTTGCGGCATTCAGCAGCCTCCACGATGTCCCCTAGCTTTGCCCCCATGGCATCCGGGTTGTGCGCGTGCAGGCGGCTTTTGCTTCTTGCCGAGCGGCGGTACTTGGGGAAGTAGTCAAGCGTGTCCGACTCCACCACAACTGTCTTTTTTGAGCGGTCCGACACCACTGTGCCCACCCTGATGTGCCCGCGGGTGGACAGCTCGCCTTTCCTTCCTGAATCGATTGCCATAAACATTACCTCAGTTTCTTCGGGCGGTCATAGGGCCGGTATGCGATTTTGTCGCCCTCCAGCCGCACTTTTTCCCTGCCTGGAAGGGTGAAGAGGAAAACGCTCCCCTTTTTCGGGACGATTTTCTCCTCCTTTCCAGCCCGGATCACAAGCGTGTTTTTCGTTTCGTCGACTACAAGCCCGCGAATCCCCTTATGGGGAACCGAGAGGCTTTCTGCCACTTTTGCATGAAGCCCGATGAGCTCGTGGAGCCTCAGGTTTTCTGCAGTTATCATGCGGACCGCCTACTGGATGCCTTCCAGGACAGTGATGCTTTCAAGGGGATAGCCAGCGTCGGAGAGAAGCTTCTTCATCTTCCGCCTGTGGTCCCCCTGAAGGATTATCACGCCCTCCTTCACCGTCCCGCCGCACGCAAGCTTCTGCTTGAGTTCGCGGCCGGTTTCGTCAAGCTTGCCCTTGTCGATTCCTTCGACAACGGTCATCAGCTTTCGGAATTTCTTCTTGGTGGCAAAGACGCGTATGCGCTGCGTTTCCTCCTTTTCGAGGATGTCGCACGCGCACAGTTCCTTCATCAGCCCGCATTTTTGACATATTTCGACCAAACCAATTTCACCTCACTTTTTTTCCTCTGTCTTTTTCGCCTCCGTTTTAACGGATGGCGCATTAACGCGGATTCCAAGCTTCCTCTCCTGGATGATTGTGAGCACGCGCGCAACCGAGCGGCGAAGCTCGCTGATTTTCCCCGGGTTGGAAGTCCTTCCGCCGGATGCGAGCTTGCCCCGCTCGGAGTTGAGCTCCTTCTGGAACTCGAAGAGCTTGGCTGACAGCTCGGAATCGGACATTTCCCGGATTTTGCCTTTCTTTATGATTGCCATGGGATTACCTTCTGTGCCTCTGCATGGGCTTGCGCTTCTTCAGGGGCGCGAACGTCTTTTTCTGCACCGCCTCGAGGGGCGTTGCAGCCGACACGTCGTCGGCAGCCATGATGACTTTCGCAAGCTCGGGCTTGGAGCCCGACACCTTGTCAGGGAACTCGGTCCCGGGAAGCACTATCCTTACAAGCACTCCGATTGCGCCCGACTTGGGATACGCCGTTACGTGGCTCCTTGCCACAAGGCGCGCCGGCTCTCCCGCCTTGGGGATGTAGCCCGCCATGAGGCGGAATCGCTTGCTCCTGCCGCCTTTCGCCGCGACCTTGCCCGATGCCACGATTTCGGCGCCAAGCGCGCCTGCGCCCATGATGTCGCGGAGCGACGCATGGAGGATTGCGCGTATTTTCTTGCCCATCTCTATGAAGCGGCATATCTTTTTTGCCACGAGGCGGGGCTCGAGGTTCTGGTTGGCGGATTCCACAACCGATATCTGCGGGTTCTCAATCTTGAATTCCCGGGTGATTGCGTCGGTGAGGTCCTGTATGCTCTTGCCGCGCTTGCCAATCACGCGCCCGGGGTTGGTCACCTCGACCGCGATTCTGGTGACCATGGGCGTGCGCTGGATGTCCACGCGGGAGAAGCCCGCGCGGTCAAGCTCGGTCTCGAGGAACTTGCTCACGCGGTAGCGCGTGATGGCGTCCTCGATGAATTTTCCCTCAACCTTGTTTTTGTCTGCCATTTAGTCACTCTCATTAACCGGATTTCTGGGGAGCTGCTTCTGCTTTCTTCGGAACTTCAGCTTTTACTTCAGTCTTTTTTGCTTCTACTTTTGGAACGTCAGCCTTTTTCACTTCCTCTTTCTTTGGAGCGTCAGCTTTCTTTCCTGCTTTCTCGATTCTCTGCTGCTTCTCCTCAAGCACTACCTCGATGAACGCGACCTCGTAGTCATGGCGGATGCGCCTTCCCTTGGGGGACATGCGCGGGTATGTCGCGTGCTTGTTCGCGGCGATGTGCACTATTTTTGTCGCGCCAAGCCCGAGCTTGATGGCGTTCGCGTCCGCGCTTTCCACCACGCCGAGAACCGCGCGGCAGGACTTCACAGGGAAGCCGCCCTTCTTTCCGCCAAGCTCGCGGCGGTGGCCTTTCTTCTTGCAGTGGCGCAGGAACAGTATTGCCTGCTCGCCCTCTGCCGCCCTTGCAAGGAAGTCAAGCGCATAGTCGGTGTCGCGGTACCGCACGTTCCGGCACACCTCGGACAGGTCTTTCCACGAGCAGTTCACCCGCGAAATCCTTGCGCGCGCTGTGCGGCCGGCCGGCTTTTTGTTGTACGCATACTCCATGAAAATCACTTACTTGAGCGGGATGAACTTGCTTCCCCTTGTTGCCCCCACTCCTGGCCCGCTGTGGAGCACCCTTCCCGTGGTGTGGGCGAAATCGCCGAGGCGGTAGCCGAGCTTGTCGACGGAAACGTGGACGCTTTTCCATTCCTTCCCGTTGTGCACGGCGAACGTCCTGCCAAGCCACTCGGGCACTATCACCGCCTCGCGCACCTGGGTGCGGATGACCTTGGCCTTGTCCTTCATCGCCGCCACTTTCTTCATGAACGTTTTTACCTTGATGGACTTGCTGCTTGCTACGCGCGTCAGCGAACGGCGCGCGCGGGAAGTGAGCATTGGGAGCGTTTCGCTGACAGACATCTTCGAAAGCTCGTCTGCCATCTTTCCGCGGTACTTGTCAATCCTGGGCATAGCAAAACCTCAATCGTCATCTCTTGTTCGCTGCGTTTATCTTGCTTTCCTCGACGTGGGCCTTTTTCCTCCCGGTGGAGCGCGCGGCGATGTGCCCGACCTTCCTTCCCGGGGGCGCGTTGCGGCTCGTCATGCTGCCGCGCCCCTTGTGGTGCTGCTTCCCGCCGAACGGGTGGGTGTAGGCAGACATGTGGACACCGCGGTTGACGGGCCACTTCCTGTTCTGCGCATGCTTCTTGTAGAAGTTCGTGCCCGCCTTCATGAGGGGCTTTTCGAGCCTGCCGCCGCCGCACACCACCCCCATCTGCGCACGGCAGGTGGAGAAGAGTATGAGCTGGTGCTTGCTCGGGAGCTTGATGTATGCCTTGTCCTTCTCGCGGCTGACCAGCGTTGCGTACGAGCCTGGCGTGCGGACGAGCTTGCCGCCATCGCCGGGGTCAAGCTCGATGTTGTAGATGTGCGCGCCCTCTGGGATGCTGCCAAGCGGGAGGCAGTTGCCAAGCCCCACTGGCGCCGTTGCGCCCGACTGCATTTCGCCGCCCACGCGCGCGCCTTCAGGGGCAATGAACGCGGTCTTCGAGCCATCGGTGAACTGGACTTCCATCAGGAGCGCCCCGCGCGCCGGGTCGTCTATGAAGCGGAGAATCTGTCCGCGCAGCGCGCCGGTCCTCTCGATGCCCTCGTACTTGCGGAACGCAATCTCGTGCTTGTAGCGGTGCGATGGCGCGCGGTGCGCCACCGAGCCCTTTCCACGCCGCTGTTGCTTGAGCAGTTTTCCCATGTTCGCACCTTAAGCAAATTCCAATCGTCCATCAGCCAATTCAATCAATATCATTTTCAATCATTCGCGTTCATCAGCCCATTTTCCAACCATTTGCCTTCGTCAGGCATTTATCAATCATACAATCTTCAGCTTCGCCGCAACGTCATCGGCCTTGAAGCCGTCCTTCAGCTTCACGAACGCACGCTTCAATCCGGTCGGGGTGATGAGCGTGTTCACGGACGCCACCTTGACCTCGAAAAGCCTTTCCACTTCCTCCTTTATCTCGGGCTTTGTTGCCGAAGGGGCGACCACGAACAGGAGGGTGTTCTTGAGCTCTATAAGGCCTATCGCCTTTTCGTTTGTCACCGGGTATTGTAGGACTGCCATAAATATCACTGGATTTTTGCAATCTCGGCAAGAGCCGCTTCCGTGTAGATTGCGAGCCTTCCCGCCTTGGCGCCGGGCGCGAGCTTCTCGACCGTGAGGCCGGAAACCTTCACCACGTCCACGCCTGCAATGTTCCTTGCCGCGCGGAGCACCGGCGCGTCCGACGCGACCGCGATTATCACGGACTTTGGGTACGTCCTGCCGCCCTTGCGCTTGCGCACGCCTGTGCGGAGCTTGGGCTTGCGGCAGCGCGCCAGGTCGTCGCCGACGAAGGGCGTTATCGCCCGCTCCACCTGCGACGTCTTCGTGAGCGCCTCGAATGAATTGTCAAATATGATGGGGAGGGCGACGTGCACTTTGTGGCCGCGCGCCTCCACCGTTGACTTGTGCGAGGTCGCCGCGATTGCGGAAATGAGCGCTATCCTGTATTCCTTCCTGTTCATCCTTTCTATTATTATCTTGTTCACGTGCGGCGGATGCGCGCGCCTTCCCTTCACTGCGGACGGGATTCTTTTTACTTTTCCCAGCCTTCCTTTGGGGAGGATTTCACGGGGGCGGATGGCGGTTCCCTTGTTCTTGCCCGAGCCGAAGTCCTCCTTCCTGCCCTTGTAGCGCGCCGAGGTCTCCATTCCTGCGCGGGGGTCGTTGCCCTTGGGCTGGTAGTGCCTGGTCTGGTCGGAGATTGCCGCGCGGGCAATCAGGTCGGGCCGGACAACGGCGGAGAACTGCGGGGGCAGTTCCACTTCCCTCGTAGCCTTCCCATCAATGGAGTACATTTGCGCTTTCATGAAAATCACTGCTTGGACTCAAGCGAGACATATTTTATTTCAGGCACCTTTGGAGCGCCTGTTATGCGGACCGCGTGGCGGAGGCGGATGAGCCTCTTTTGCGGGCCCGCCACGCTGCCCTTTATCATAAGGTATTCGTTCTTGAGGACGCCGAAGTGCGTGAAGCCGCCGCTGGGGTTTATCTCGGCAGGCGCGCCCATCTTCATGATTCTCTTGTTCACTTCGGTCCTCTTGTGGTAGCCCATCTGGCCGGGGCGCGGTACCGTGTAGTGGACGTAGCCCGGGTGCCATGCGCCTAAGGAACCGATGTGCCTGCGCTTGCCGGTTGCCTTCCTTCTCTGCTGCGCAGTGCCGAACTTCTTGACTGTTCCCTGCCAGCCCTTTCCTTTCGTGATTGCGATTGTGTCGATGAATTCGCCCTGCTTGAAAACCTCGGACGCCTTCACTTCCTTTCCCAAAAGCGAGAGCGCGAACTCGAGCTTCTCTGCAACGTCCTTCCCGCCCACTGCTATCTCCATCCTCTCGGGAGTTTTCTTTCCCATGCCCGTCATGTCCGGGCGGGAATATGTGAGCACAAAAATTTCAGACACATCAGAAGCAGAGAATTTCCCGTCTTTCTTTTTCGAAGTTCCGAGGAACTTGAGGATTTTTTCATCAGGGGTGATTATGTCGGCGACAACCTGCCCTGCCTTGTAGCCGCGCACGCCGTACACGGTCATGGGCGGGCATTCGATGACAGTTGCGGATGCGAACACCTCGCTCCCTTTCGACGGGGACTCGGTGTCATCTATATATGTAATATGGGTCATGCCTGCCTTGTAGCCTGCAAAGCCGCACAGCTTCTTCTCTGAAGTTTGCGGCCAGGCGCGGACATTGGGCACCTGCGACAGCGCGCGCTTGCGCGGGCGGAACGCCATTGATCCCCTCTTATGCCCTGATCTCTTTCCCATTCATGCCACATCCATGGAATATATGGAATATTCTGAAGATTTTGCTGCACACGATGCCAGCAATGATTCACTACGCGCCGCACACGGCGGGGCAGTGAGTGTCATCTTGCCTTTCTTTGAAAGGAAGAAGTGGGCTTATTACTGAAACAAGAGTTTATAAACGTTGCTTCAAGCTGGCTTTGGAAGGAGCACGTCACTTTGCCAGCCAACGTTGGCGCTCCGATGGCTTTGAAGATTTATTCCTCTGACACCGAGCCGCAGATTGCTTGCGCCAAGGAGGAGTAAACTGCCTTGTAGTCGTCCATTGCTTTTGAGACCCGAAGATTTTGCCTGTCGATGTTTTTTGCCATGGACGGGCCGACGACTCTTGCGTCTTCGCAAAGCGAAAGGGCGATGCGGAGAGACTCGCTCACCTTGTCCATCTCGTCAAACGCGGTTTTCGGATTGGCTATTTGCTTTATTGCCTCAAGCTGCGCTACCCCTTGGGCGAGGAATTGCGAGGATTTTTTCAAAAGCGTTCTGGCTGCGACCCCGTCATTCAGTGTATTGCATGCCTTGGAAATGGGATTCTTTCCCAGCAAGTACCTTGCCAAGCCGGGCTGGACTAGCTTGCGCCCGCTTTCGGTTACGCCGCCGTTGTTGAGCGTTGCCACAAGCCCCTCCTTTGAAAGTTTTTTATGCATGTCTCCACCCCGCACCAGATAGGCGAAAATCTGTAGCGAAGGTTATAAAAAAGGACACCGTATGTGGGAAATTTAAATTCATGCGCCAAGAACACGCCCATGAAGATGAGACAGCGCCAGGAATGGGGCGGGTGGAAGCGCGCGGTCAGGAACATAGGCACAGAGCTTGCGTTCATCAGGGCGTTGCGCGGGCCCGACGGCATGCTGCCCTGCTTTGCCCGCGGATTCCGCGCATTCTGCAGGAAGGAATACGGGTGCGCAATAACGGAATTCACCGCCGCAATCAAGCTCAGCGATGGCATGCATGCGCAGTCAATCCACTACAGGGGAATTGCGAATTTCAGGGTGAGCAGGTTTGAAGAGGCAATTGAGGATTTCAGGAAGGTTGCCGAGCTTGAGCCGTATTTTGCTGACGCCCACGGCTTCCTCCATCTGATTTACAGCAACCCGAGAGTGGATTTCAAGCTCGCCGCAGGCATAGAAAAAAGGAGATATGAGGAGCTGGTCGGAGTGAAGGACGCGCTTGACAAGCCTGGCAGGACTGACAGGAAAAAATGGAAAATGATTGATGGGCATTGATCCTTCTGCAAGCCCGGCGCTGGCATCAGAACTCGTCCGGCATCCCCTTCCTGTACACCTTCGCCGTCTCGTCAAGCTCCGAGCCCTTCACAAGCGTCGTGCGCTTGTTGCGCGCAGCCAGGTAGTCGGCCTGCAATTTGTCGAGGTAGACTGTCTCCTCCTCGGAAAATGCGCGCGCCTGCTTCTCGGCGTTCTTCGACTGCATCTTGGCAAGCACGGTTGCTATCTCCTTTTCGTTCGCGTCGAATTCGAATACCTTGGACGCTTCCACCCACACCACCCTGCCGTTGGGAAGGGTGCGCGAGACCTCATCGGAAGGCTTCAGCTCGGAAGTGTCAATTTTTTTTTTATCAAGGGAAAAGCTGCCGGCAAAGACGCAGCACTGCCTGCCGAGGCGCGATGTGAGGTTCAAAAGCTCCTGCTGCTTTTCCTTGGGCATGAAAGAGACGTCTGCATCCGCGCCCGCGCCTTCCTCGATGAGCCCGCGCAGCGCCTCGGAGTCCTTGCGAGGCATGTTGTTCAGCATTATGGTGAGGCGCGCGATGTCCTCGCGCTTCTCGAAGTTGTTCTTCACGAGCGCCGCGCGCTTGCGCATCAATTCATACGCCGTGCCGCTCTTTGCTTTCACCGCAATGTCAAGCTCCGGGCGGGAGAACTTGTTTATTTCCGAGGTGAATTCGCCTATCTCCTTCCTGCGGGGAAGCACCGTAATCATGTCAAGCTCGGACAGCTTGTGCTCAAGCGGCTTTAGCTTTTCCTCCACGAGCGCAAGCTCGCCCTCGATGGCGTGGAGGTGCAAGTCGCCTTGCTTTGCGCCTGTCTTGAGGAGGAAGTCTCGCTTGAAGGCAAGCTCGTTTTTCTTGCGCAAAAGCACCGTGTGATCCACCAGCTCCTGGCTTGATATTATCACTGTGCGGTCTTCCATGCAAGAAGTTCGCGGGCAAGGTTTATATTTTGATATTTGCGCGCTTGCGCCTGCTCGCTTGCCAACACTTTTAAACACTTTGCAACAGGTAACTCCCGTGGGCTTCCAACAGATGAGAACCCAAACCAAGAAAGGCTATGCTTTGGTAGCGCTGAGCCTGGCGCTATTCACAGGAACCTGCTTGTCAGTTAGGCAGGCAACCGGGGAAAGGGACGGAGCATTCCGGCAAACGGAGCAGGATATCAGGCGAGGGCAGATGCCTAACTGTGCCAACGTCGCGCCATTTCCAAGAAAAATATCAAGCAAGCTTCCGCTCATTGAAAGAAATAAGGCAAGCCCGCAGGATTCTGCCAAGCTTGCGGGAATAATACAAAAAACATTTGAGGTGCCTTTCCCTGCAGACCTTCGGCTTCTTATGAAAGGAGATGACTATCAAAACTTCGGGCAATTCATCTGCACCAATATAGACACGATAAAAATGAATGCGGGCGGCTCCACGCAAACCATAGGCACCAAGGTTGATTTTTCCACAGATATTCTTGGTCGCAGCGAGGCAGAGCAGGAATCAAGCGTAATACATGAGGGAAGGCATTGCAATGCCAATATCGAGAAGCTGTTTCCGGATTTTGTTCCTGAAACCCCCGACAGCGGCACCGGCAGGGCTGGTCTGCGCGGCAGTTATGATGAGTTTGCGGAGTCAGACAAACGCTTTAGAACAAACATGGACTTGATCTTGAAGACTGAGCGCGATGCAGTAGAACTCGAACTGCGCTTCCTGGACCGCTACAAGTTATTGAAAGGGCGGAAGAACGAGAGGAAATCCGTAGAGGATGCAGATGAATTGCGCGAGTCAAGATTGATAGCAGAAACGACAGTAGGCCAGATGGGCGGCTTTTTCCTGTACTGCCTTGCAGGCGCGCTGACCGCGGTTGCAGGCTTGATCTCGTTAGCAGCAGGGGTGTCAATGGTGCGTGAAAACGAGCGGCAGGCCTAAGGGGAAAAGATTTTGGAGAACGGGGGCGCAAAAAAGTAGGGTGTGGGAGGTGAATAACGCGCCCCCATGAGTTCTCCAAAAATATGAAAGCGGCGCGCACTTGTACGCCGCTCCTATTCTTGTCCGGATTTGCAAGAATCCGGAACAACTGCCGGAGTCACCCGGCATATTGGTCGCCTTGCTTCGATTTTAGCAAGCATGATTTGTGAATTCCTTATTGTGATTTCGCGCAGTAAAGCACTGCCCTACCCACCTGCTTTTTCTCAAGCAGGCCCAGTTCGTACATGCGGGAGAGGCGTGCGGATGCCGCGTTCCTTCCCTTGTAGCCGAACCGCCTGCGCACTTCCTCGGCGGAAGCATGCCTCTTTTCCCTTACGAACTCCAGGATTTCCTCGTCCACGGACGGGAGAAGGACCTCCTCCTGCCCTGCCGCAGCCATTGGGGCAGCGGACTGTGCTTCTATCCTTGCCAGGCGCGCGTCCACTTCGGAGAACTTCGCGTCCAGCTTTTCTATGAGCGTCTTTAGCAGCCGATTCGTGTTTTCCCGCTCGGTTGCAGCAGTGTGCATCAAAGCTGCGAGGACTACTGGATCCCGGAGCTTCTGGATGTCATTTTCGAGGGGCGAGAGAACCTCGTTGCGGAGTTCCTCGATTGCCTGTTTCCCCGAGCCTTCTCCAATAGCTTTATAATTTTCATCGCGTTTCATGTTCCCATCCGCTTGGAACGCTTTGTTCCTTTCGTTGCTTGTCTTTCCTGACAGGCTCATGATATTGCTTTGCTGTTGTCATGACGTTGTCATGATAATATATATAAAGGAGTATGTTTATCCGACGTGGAGAATAGGCACAAAAATGACACATGCTCCCTTTTTTTAAAACAAAAATGCGTGATAAGATGGCGCTCACCCTTGCAGAAACTGTAAGCAGCAGCAACAGCGCTTTCCTGAAGCTCGTGAAAGAAGACCCTAGATTTCTTTCCATGGTCGGCGACAGCGACGAATCCTTTGTCAAGGCAATTGCAGAGCGCCTCGCTTTTTAATTTACCCTCCATATTTTCCATCATGCCTGAGGAGAAAAAACCCAAAATCATGGTGGACACCCGCGAGCCCGACTCGGTGTGCGACGCGCTTGAGGCGCAGGGCGCGGAAATCGAGGTGCGCCAGCTCGAGATTGGGGACTATCTCCTGTCGGACAGGCTTGTGGCGGAGAGGAAGACCCGCGCGGATTTCGAATCGTCCGTGGTGGATGGCAGGCTTTTTGCGCAGGCTTCGGATTTGTGCGCGGCGCTTCCACGGGTGGTAATCATCGTGGAGGGCGACGCGCCTGAGGGCAGCAGGCTGTCCCGCAGCGCGCTTCTTGGCGCCTATGCCTCGCTCATCTCGGACTTCGGCTGCGCGCTATTCTTCACCCGCTCCCCGCCGGCCACCGCGGAGATGCTCTATGCGCTGGCGCACCACGAGCAGGTGGCAAAGTCCCGCGCCGCGCCGGTCTACGCCAAGCGGAAGGCGCGTTCCGTGGCTGAGCGGCAGCGCGCGGTGGTGGAAGCCTTGCCGAATGTGGGGCCTGCGCTTGCAGAGGCGCTTCTCAAGTATTTTGACACTGTGGAAAACGTGATGAGCGCGCCTGAAAGCGAGCTTCGCGAGGTCGGCAGGATCGGGGAGAAGAAGGCGTCCGAGCTGAGGAAGCTGCTCTCCACGCGCTATATGCCAGCCCGGGGCAGAACAGGGGAAACTGGGGGCGAAAACAGTGCATAATATAAACTTTTGACGCGTGAAAAGCGGGCGCTTCTAATTTATGGTTCCTGAAAAGGTGGTAAAATGGACGAAAAAATAATCAAAATAGTGGCAGCGAAGCTGCGCCGCATCGGCGACCAGCCAATAAACACGGAAAAGCTTACGGATATCCGCGAAGAGGTCTACAAGGCGACAAGGACCAACAAGTTCGCATCGTTCTCAAACGTGAAAAAGTGGGTGAAGGCTGCGCGCGGGCACATGAGGGCGCAGGAAAAGGCATCAGCCTCGAAGGCAAAGCCTGCTACAAAGGGAAAGCCCGCTTCCAAGCCTGCGGGCAGGATGGCCAAGCCTGCAAAACGCGAGGAGGAATTCGTGGCGCCGGTGGTCCCGAGAAGGATAGAGGACAGCGTGAACTTCATAAAGGATGAAAACGCGCCCGCCATGCCTTCGCAGGAAGTGATGCTTCCCAAGCCCACCATCGTGTTTGACAAGGTGTACCTGCAGTCCATCAAGTTCGAGATTGCAGGCATCAGGCAGACAATGGAGCGCGTGTCCCGCCAGCTTGACAAGCTTGAGAAGGAGCTTACCAACCACGGCGAATGACTGCGGGCTTGAGGCAGCCAGGTTCAGCGCATCCGCAGTCGTTCGGAGAGTGAACGGGTTCTCCTTTTTTGTTTCCCATTCCCCAGCGCACGCGCGGCGGGACTGGGAACCGTTTTAAATACTTGTGGTCAGATTTAGGGATGGGTGGGAGAATGGCCGATGCTGCAAGAGTGATGGCGAAATTCGACGGCAAGAACGCGCGCTACCAGGCATACCGGGAAAGGCGGAAGAACGGCAAGATGACTTTTTTTGACATCTTATTCAAATCCAAGTCCAGCCGCCTTTACGATGCAGGCGTTGAGGCTCTGCCGACGTTCCAGGGAATGGCGAAGCTTCGCACCGAAGCGGGAGCATCCAGCGATAAGCACAAAACCACGCTGCGTGACCTTGATGCCAAACTCGGCGAGCTGGAAGAGGCGGAGAAGCAGCTAGAGATGGCGAAATGGCTTTTTTCGCTTGAGACTGGCAGGAGCCAAATGGCCCTGCATGAATTAGCAATGCCTGGCCTTTTCAAGCAGATTTGCAATATGGCAGGAGCGCAGATAAAGCCATTGGAAATGAAGACGGACAATGAAGGCATTGTGAACATGGCGTGCCGTGCAGCAGGCGCTTTCACAAAAGCCACTGGCATTTCAGTGGTGCCGCAGGAGGATGCGCTTGTGCCGAAGAATTATATGGTCAACCAGGTGATTTTTGAAATGACCGTGGGGGCAATGCTCCATGCCTCGCTTGTTGACAAGGTGACGCCCAGCCTGGATATTTATCAGACTGATGGCGGGGCGATTGTGGTCAGGGTGAAGCCGCGCGTGAACGAGCACGCCGAAACCCTGCTGAGGCTGGCGGAATCGATGGGAGGATTCCGCATATGCGGAAATAGCGTCCAAGACGGCGGCGAGACCTCGATATACCTCAAGGAATCCAAGTAGCTTTTTTTCCTGCTTTCCTTTTTCCCTGCCCACGCGGGATTGGGCGGGATTTTTAATCCCTTGCCTGCACATGAAGTGCCCATCGGGGTGTTTTGATGGGATTTCTCTGGGCATGGGTTCCGCACCGCAAGGAAAGGAAGGAGCTTGAGAAGGCGATAAAGCCCGCCAATGCGCAGGAAAGGAAGGCGCTGGGGCAGTTTGGGCGCACCGCCTCAAACCTGATTCTGCACGAGACTGGCCTGGTGAAGACGGAACACTCGCTTGATAAGCTGAAGGGAAAGATTCTGGATGCTGCCAAGCCTGCAGCCAAAAATGGCGTGCAGGTGCGCGTCCACTTTTCGCAGGATGTCCCGCCTGGCTTGGAGCTGGATGGCAACCTATTTCCGGAGCTCTGGGCGCTTATCCTCATTTCAGGCATGAAAACATACGACAGGAAGGACATGCTGCTGCAGGTCGACTACAACAAGCACAGCAGGAAACTGACGCTGGAAATGCCTTGCATGGTGCAGCCAAAAGTGCCAGGCAACCCATTGGTCAGATCCGCAGTCAGCACGCTTTCAGGCAGGATGGAGCTTACACCGCTGAACAATACCAAGCTCACGTTGCATGCCAAAAAGGCATGATGCGCGCGTTTTTTAAGATTGGCGCGCGAAAGATGAGCCATGAAAGCTTCCCTTTTGGCAGCGCTGTGCGCGCTTGCGCTGATTGCGCTTTTCGGGTGCGCGCTTCCGGGCGCGCCGCAGCCGCCGGCGCAGCCGAATGCTTCCGGCTCTTTTCCGCAGCCGCCATCCATCCCTTCCCCGCCGTCCACGCCAGCAGTGCCGGATGTGCCGGCTGCATGGGGCAACCAAACTGCGGCAAATGAAAGCAATGCATCCTCTGAAAACCGGACAGTGGCGACAGAAGCGCCGGCCGTGGCTGGCAGGAACGTGTCGGACAGGATAGGCGACGGGGCATTTTCCATAAAGAGCACGCCGTTCGAGCCGCTCTACATCTATGTGATAAACGACTCGAACGCGGACGCCGTGCTTGTGAGGAAGGGCTCGTTCACCATGCTTATCGATGCAGGGAATTTCCTGCCCGTGAGGAAAATGCTGGACGAGCTTTTCATCGGGAGGATAAACGTGCTTGTTGCCACGCACGACGACCCGGGCGCAATCGACGGGATGGAAGACATGGTTTACGGCTACCAGGTCGACGAGTTTTGGGACAACAACGTGGCGCCGTCCTCGGAGAAATACGCCGCGGCCCTTGCAGCGGTTGCCCAGAAAAGGATAACCGTGAAGCACCCGCAGGAAGGCGACAACCTCACGGTGAACGGGCTTGACATCAGGATACTCAATCCCGCAAAGCAGAGGATGAAAGGCAGCCCTGAATCCGACGCCATTGTGATGCGCCTGGGCTCGGGCAAGTTCTGCGCCATGCTCCTCAACCCGACTGTGCAGGAGATGGAGGTTTCCCTGATTGGAAGGGGCGTGAAAACATCCTGCCCTGTTGCCACGTTTTTCAAGCACGGGGAAGGGAGGCCCGACTCGTCCCTGCTTATCGATGGAAACTCGGCGCTTGAAGACGTGATAATATCCGTTGGCGCAAATGGGGATGGGCTGCCCTCGCAAACCACGCTCACCAGGCTTGCATTGAAAAATTACAATGTATGGAGGACGGACAGGAACGGCACGGTCGAGGTCTATGCGGACTGGGTAGGCAACTATGAAGTGATACCTTACAATCCGGCCGCAGCCAACTAGGGAGCGGCGCTTTTTCGCGGGCAGATTAATGTTTTTGAAAAGACGCATGCACTTAGGTTGTGTTGCCAGAAGATTATTATGATGCAGAAAAGGCCATTTTCAATGCAGCAGGCGACTTGGTTTGGAAAAAAGAGTAACGTTGGATTAAACGCCTTTTTTTCTTTTTCACTTATCCCTTTTCACCTTTAATCACGCCGTCTTTGCCTTCGCGACCGACGCCATTGCCGTGAGCTGCACGCCGACTATCTTGCTCCCGTCCTCGGTGCGCGTGACGCCGAGCGCGACATCGGCGTTCGAGAGCACGGTGTCGTTGTGCGTGACCACGATGAACTGCGTCTTGCCCGACAGCTGCTTTATCAGGTCCGCGAGCTTCTTGCTGTTCTCCTTGTCAAGCGCGGCATCGGCCTCGTCGAGTATGTAGAACGGCGCGGCCTTGTGCATCTGGATGGCGAATATGAACATGAGCGCGACCAGGGATTTCTCCCCGCCCGACATGGAGTCGAGGTACTTGTCGCGGTTTTCCTCGCGCACCTTCACGTGCAGGCCCCCTTCAAAGGGGGAGGAGGGCTTTTCGAGGAGCAGCGTGGCCTCCCCGCCCTTGAAGGCAAAGCCGAAAAGCTTCCGGAAGTTGTCGTTCACAGAGGTGAATGTGGAAAGGAATATCGCGCGCTTCCTCGCGTCTATCTCGTCCATCATATGAAGCACCGCGTTCTTCTCGCCTGAAAGCGACTCCACGCGCGACTTCACGTCGTCAATCTCCTTTTTCTTCTGCTCGTAAAGCTCGGGAGCGCGCAGGTTCACGCTGCCAAGCGCCTCCATCTTGGCCTGGCTGGCCCTGGCAAGCTCCTCAAGCTCGGCCCTCGTGGCGTCGATTGTGGGGACGCTCAGGTATTGGTCAAGCTCGGCCTTGATGTCGGACAGCCTCTGCTCTATTATCTGGCGGTTGGCGTCAAGCGCCACCATTTCGCGGTTCTTCTTCTCCTCGTCCGCCTTCACCTTGCCAAGCTGCGTCGCAACATCCTTTATCTGCCCTTCAAGCTCGGTCAACTTTGCCATGAGCTTTTGGGATGCCGCGCTTATTTCGGAAAGGTGCGCCTCCTTTTCCCTGAGGGTTTTTTCGGATTTGGAGATTTTTTCGGCAAGCTCCGCGGCGTCCTTTTTGCAGGAGGAGAGGGTTTTCGCCGCCTCTTCCGCCTCGGACTTTTTCGCCGCAAGCTCCCCTGAAAGCCTCTCGGCCTCCTCGCGCCTGGCAGCGGATTGCGCCTCGAGCGACGAGCGCTGCGAAAGGAGGGACTGGAATTTCTTCTGGGCCTCGGAATCCGCCTTCTTGGCGCTTTCCTGCGCGGCTGACTGCTTTTCCTTCTCCCGCGTGTGCTGGGACGAGCATTCCTCGAGCTTGGAGGATATTTCGGCCGCGCGCTTTTTCAGGATGGCAATCTCCTTTTCGGATGATTTGATGGCGCCCTCTATCTCGGCCATTGCCTCGCGCGCCTTCTTCGCGCCCTCGCGGCGGGCCAGCATGCTTTCCATCTCGATTTCCATGCCGCGAAGCGCGACCTCGGCATCCGCCTTCTCCTTCCTCTTCGAGGACATTTCCTCGCGGATGGAATAGAGGCGGGAATAGATTTCCTTGCGCTCGGCCTCGACCGATGCCGCCTCCGCCTCAAGCTTGTCAAGCGCGCCTTTGGACAGCAGCGAGCCTTTCTGCATGCCGCCTGTGATGATGCCCGAGCGCTCCAAAAGCTCGCCCTCCATGCTCACCATGCGCGCCTTCCCTATGCCTGCCTTCTTGGCGCTTTGCACGGTGTCGAAGAGGAGAGTTTCCGAGAACGCATATTCCATTGCCTTCTTGTAAACCGCATCGTATTTCACAAAGCCGATGAGGGAGCCTAGGCAGCCGGTGGCTTTTTGCGCGCCTGATGCCGCCTCGGAGTCTTCCCTGCGGCTGGGCATGTCAAGGGGGATGAATGTGCACCTGCCGGCCTTTTGGGACTTGAGCTTCTCGATTGCCGCAATCGCCGTGTCGGTATCGTCCACCACCACGTAGTTGAGGCGCTGGCCTGCCGCGGCCTCGATGGCGACCGTGTACTTGGAGTCGCACGAAACCAGGGATGACACCGTGCCGAATATCCCGCGCATGCCGTTCGCCTTCATTTCCTCCACGGCGCGAAGCGCGATGCTCCCTGCCGAGGGCGAGATGTTCGCGCGCAGCGTGGCGGCCCTCTCCTTTGTGGAAAGGAGCCTCTTGTCGAGGTCTGGAAGCTGCCTGTTCAGCTGCTTTTCCTGCTCGAAAAGCGAGTCAAGCGCCCTCTGGTGCGAGAGCACATCCTTTTCAAGCACGCCCCGCTCGCCCTCCTGCCGCGCTTCCGAGTCGCTGCCAAGCACGGATGCGAGCCTCTGCAGCTCCTCGCGCCTGCCCCCAAGCGATTTTTCCTTTTCCGACACCGCGGTTTCCGCTGACGCGCGCTGCTCCTTGAGGGACATGATTTCTGAAGTGAGGAACTCGAGCCTCTTCGCAATTTCCGCAGAGGCCGCGTCGGACTGCATGCCTGATTTTTTCTCAAGCTCGGATACCTGCACGCCGAGCTTTTCGAGCTGGGAGGCAAGCTCGGACGCCTTTGCCTCTGCCTCCTTCTGCAGCTTTTTTATGGACAATAGCTGCGCATCGGACGACTTTTGCGCGCCTTCGAGCTTGGCAGCCTCGCGCCTGCGCTCTGAAAGGGTGGCATTGTCGCTTCCCACAGACACCTTTATTTCCTGTATCTCGGCAAGCGCAGCCTCGCGGGAGGAGGATGAGCCGATTTTCTCCATGATTGGCTTTTTCGCAGCCTCAAGCTCGGAAATCCTTCCGGAAAGCACGGATGACTGCTTGGCGATTTCCTCGAGCGCCTCCTTTGCCGCCGCGTGCTTCTGCACCGCGTCGGTGAAGTTCCTGTTGAGCTTGATGTGCTCGGCATTCGCCATGGATGCCTTGGAGCGCTTGAAGTTTGTATTCGCATCCGTGTAGGCGAGAGCGTCGTCCTTCTCGCGCTCAAGCATGGAGAGGTTCGCCTCGCGCTCGCCAAGCACGATTGACGCCTCGGTGATTTTCTGCTCCACCGTGCCAAGCTCGCCCAGAGCCTCGGCCTTTTTCTGGTCGAACTCGGCGATGCCTGCGGTGCCGTCTATTATCTGGCGGCGCTCCTTTGCGTTCATCTCCACGATTTTCTGGACCTGGCCCTGCGCTATGATGTTGTGGCTGCCAGCCTCAAGGCCATACTGGCGCAGCTCCTCCATCACAAGGGTGCGCGTGGAGCGCTTGCCGTTTATCCTGTAAAGCGTCTTGCCCTCGGAGTTTATCGCGCGCCTTATCTCGTACTGGCGCTCGCCGTCTATGAACAGCGTGACCTCGGCGAACTTGCAGGACGTGTTCACGAGCTCGGCGACCTTTTTCGCGCGCAGCGCCTTGAGGCTGCCCTCGCCCAGCGCAAAGCGTATGCCGTCGGTGACATTGGACTTGCCGCTGCCGTTGGGTCCTGCGAGGCAGACGTAGCCGTTCGTGAAGCTTGCCTCTGCGCGCCGGAATGACTTGAAGCCGCGGAATTTCAAGCCCTTTATGTAAACCATTTCTTGCCCCTCGTGGTCGCCTGCAGGGAATTGGGCGCGAAATTTTAAAAAGGGCGCGTCGTTCGCTATTTCTTCTGCACAACCGCCGAAATCCTGCCCGAGGTCACATAGGGGCCGCTGCACGGCGAGCTCTTGCAGTTGAGGTAGGCGAGGGACACGTAGATTGTTCGGAAGTCGTTTTCCGAAGGTTGCGGGCTGTCAGGGAAGGCTTGCGTGAAATTCATCCTTGCGCCTGAGGGGAGGGCGTTGGCGGGCAGTGTTGCGAAATAAACCCTCCTCCCTATGGCGCCTATCCCGGTCGTGGTGTAGTTAATTTCCGAGATGCTTATCGGGAAGCCCAGCCCGTTCGTGATGGTGAATTTGAGCACGGTGGCGCCGTTTTCGGTGTAGAGGACGTAGGGGGAGCAGGGCAGGTCGGGCTGGAACACGCACTCCTGCGCGGCAAAGCTGTTTGCGGAAAACGCGCCTGATGTGAGGAGGTAGGCGACCACCACGAAAAGCACGAGAAGCGCCCAGCCGTAGGTAACAAGATATTCCATGGCAGCTTGCGCACGCAAGCTGCCAGCAGTCGTCCCGCAGGACGACTCAATCGCCGCTTGACCAGACAAGCGGCGAGCAGTCCGACTCGAGCATTGGCTCGAGTGGACCATTTGTCGATGCGTCGACAAATCGGTTGCCCCCGAGGGCAACTCAATGGCAGCCTGACCTAAAAGACATCGACTTTTTCGCATATGCTCCTCTCCTCAGTAAGGAAATATAAAACTACTTCCCGCACGCCTTCTGCAGCGCCGCATAGTGCATGTCGGACATCCCTATGTGGTAATAGTGCTTCTCGCCCATCTGGTCAAAGACGTCCATCTCCACGCCCACCTTGCCAAGCGCCATGTCCACGGACTTGCCCAGGATCTTTACGTGGGTGTAGGGCGCGCGCACAGTGTTGCCGTCCGCGCGCACCACGATGCCGTTCTCGCAGATGATGATTTCGCCTGACTCGTCAAGCCCGTTTTTGTAAATCGGGATTTTGCCCTTTATGATGCCAAACGTTTCGTCCCTCATTTCCTTTGCCATGCAATCGCCTCTCCTGCCGCTTTATCGCGGGATGAATTTATGATGATTATGCCTGCATGCCAGCCAGTTTTGTCTGCACGCCGGGAGCAGGCTCGCCTTTTTCTATGGCGTTTATGCCAATGCTTCGAAGGTAGCGCGCCGCTGCCTCCGGGTTGGCATTCGCGCATATGACGGTCTTTGCGCCTGATTCGTAGATGTAGCGCATGGTGTCAGCGAAGTCAGCGTGGTCGGAAAGCGGGAATGCCTCGTCCACTGGGAAGCGGCTGTTCGCAGCCCATCCTGTCGCCACCGCTGTTTTCACTGGCTTCCCGTGCGCGGCTGCCATTTTTGCACCTGTTGCGAAATTCACCTCTGGCGGCGGCAGTATGGAGACCTGCGCCTTCTTTGCCTCCTCGCTTCCAGCCTCAAGGTAGTCGAGCCGCACCCCGCACTTTTCATACGCCGCGCACATTTTCGCCGCGCGGCTGCCCACCACGGGCGCAACCCCGCACTCGCGGTTCAGGAAGGAGACCAGCTCCTGCGCCTTGCCTGTGGAATAGGCGCCGAATACCACGAGTGCGTTGCTGTTTGCCTTGACGAATTTTTCCATCCTGGCAAGCACATCGTAGCGCTTTGGGAAGCGCATCTGCGGCAGGCAGTAGGTGGAGTCTATCATCAGCGTGTCGCACGCCAGTATTTCAGCCGCGCGCGCGGTGTAGGAGTCGTGCAGGGAAAAGTCGCCGGTGTAGGCAAACGTGCCTCCGTCGAATCGGGCGAATATCTGGCGCGCGCCCAGCATGTGGCCCGCGTGGTGGAGCGTTATGCCATTAAGCTTGCGCTCGGACGGCTCTTTTCCCATGAGGGTGAAAGTCTCGCGCGAGGAGAGCACCTCGCGCTTTTTGAAGAACGCCTCGGTGTGGTCGGAGTGCGCATGCGAGACAAAGCAAAGCTCGCCATCCGCATCGTCAAGCGAGACGCGCACGCCCCCTGCGTGAAGTGAGCCAGATTGGAAATCGTACATCTGATCGCGCATGGAAATCGAGTGGAAAAGTTAAAAGCGTGAGTGCACGCGGGCGCCTTGCGCGCGGGCGCTTGCCTGTGGTAGATTTTTATGGATTTGCCACAAGAATAATGCGGTGGTAGGGATGACTCTTCAGCAGAAAACAATTATCCAGATGACGGATCAAGGCAAGCCAATGAAGGCAGACCTGATGACTGCCAACAGGATTGCCCGTGCAGTCGGGGGAGAGCTTCCTTCGATAAATTCCGATTTCAGCCCGCTGAAGGGGCCGTACGACATCTGGACGCGGGCCGGCATCGCAGTGCCGAAAAAATCTGTGAGCAAAGACGGCAGTGTATTGGATGAAGGATCCATGATAAGTTTCCAGCCCCACAGCAACTTCAAGGAACGCCTTGAAGAATACAGGGGAAAGCACCCGGACGCGAGCCCGGCATATCTGTTTGAGACCGCCAACGGCGACGGATGGACGAGCTATCCTTCAAGCGGGAACCGTGCGCGTTTGCACCCAGGCAAGGAACACCTTGTGAATATTGGCATTTGCGGAATAAAGGAGATAAGCCCGGGGGTCTTCCAGTTGCTGCTGGACGGCCCGTTGGGACTGCCAGAGGCCGGTTCACAGACCTTCAGGATGTACATGAATGAAGATATTTGGAACAGAACCGCGATCGTAATGCCGTTGACGCTCATTGGCGACTCGGGCCACGATGCCAAATACCCGCATGCCTCAGACCCAAAAACGGAAAAAGAAGTGGCTGTGCAGGTTCGCCTGGATTTGCTTTTGGAGCGCCTAGGGGAAACCATGGATAGCCTGAAGACGATGCTTAATAAGCAAATATATTATTCGGTTAAAGCGCTCATGGCAGAGGCAGAACGGCGCATTTTTGGCTGAAGCGTGCCGAATTGCATTTGACGCAAGTACGCGCCCTCACAGCACGCCGAAGCGCCTTTCCTTCCCCCAGGGCGCGCGTTTCTTGCCATCGCAGCCCGCGCTTACAGCACGCCGAAGTACCTTTCCTTCTCCCAGGGCGTGACCTGCGTGCGGTAGGCGTTCCAGTCGTCTTTTTGCACCTTCAGGAGCATGGTGGTGACGTGCTCGCCTATCGCGCGGCGCACCAATGCGTCCTTCTCAAGCTCGCGGCCCGCCTCCTCAAGCGAGGATGGGAGCGTGCCGATGCCCAGAAGCTTCCTCTTGTCCTCCTCAAAGCCGTACACGCGCTCCTCCACTGGCTTCGGAGGCACGAGCTTCCGCTCTATTCCGTCAAGGCCCGCCGCAAGCATTGCCGCGAATGCGAGATAGGGGTTGCATGACGGGTCGGGGAAGCGGCACTCCATGCGCGCGCCCTTCCCGCTGCCGCCAAGCGCGCGGGGGATGCGAATCAGCGCCGAGCGGTTTATCCTGCCCCAGCAGATGTAGACCGGCGCCTCATAGCCAGGCACCAGGCGCTTGTAAGAGTTCACGGAGGGATTGGTGACTGCGGCAAGCCCGCGCGCGTGCTCCATTATGCCTGCGATGAACTGGTGCGCGGTTTCGGAAAGCTGGTATGGGTCATTTGCGTCGTAAAACGCGTTCTCCCCGCCTCTCCAGAGGGACTGGTGCACGTGCATGCCCGAGCCGTTTATCCCGAATACCGGCTTTGGCATGAAGGAGGCATATAGCCCGTATTTCTTGCTAAGCGTCTTCACAGTGGTCTTGTAGGTCATCACGGAATCCGCGATGGAAAGCGCGTCCCCGTAGAAAAAGCCTATCTCGTGCTGCCCCTGCGCCACCTCGTGATGAGAGCGCTCGATTTTCAGCCCCATTTTCTCCAAAGCGGGCACGATTTCCTGGCGGAGGTCGAACGCGGCATCGCGCGTGGCAAGGTCGAAGTAGCCTGCGTTGTCGTGCACCTGCATCTTCTCGGGGTCCACCTCGCCGTTTGACCCCTTGAAAAGGAAGAACTCAAGCTCCGGGCCCACCTTGTAGTCAAAGCCCATCTTTTTCGCGCGGGCGAGCTGGTTCCGAAGCACGCTTCGCGGGTCGCCGGCAAACGGGGTGTTCTCATCGACATAGACGTCGCATATCAGCCGCGCCGTCTTGTTGCCCGTCCAGGGAAGCACAGCCCATGTGGAGGTGTCGGGCACCAGGAACATGTCGGATTCCGCAATCCTTGAAAAGCCCTCCACTGACGAGCCGTCGAACCACGTGCCGGTTTCCAGCACGTCGGGCAGCCGCTCCACGGTCACCTCGCACATTTTTGGCGTGCCCAATATGTCCACGAACTCCAGGTCCACGAAGCCCACGCCCTTTTCCTTTGCGTCCGAGATTATCCGCTCCTTTTCCTCGCTCGTTATGTCGCCAAGCATTTGATGCACCCCTCCATTGGTGCGATGGTTGGCGATAGGTTGTATATATACTTCACGGGTGATTTCCGCTTTGAATGAACAGAGAGTTTTTAAAATCTTTGAGCAAATGTACAGATAAAATGCTCAAAAATAGCCAAAAGGTGGACAAATGTTGGACAAAACAGACGAGGAGATACTGCACGAGTTGCTGGGCAACTGCCGCGGCTCCTACCGCGAGATTGCCTCGCGGCTGAAGCTGCACCCCACCACGCTGATATCGCGCATGCAGAGGCTGGAGAAAACGCGCGTGATACAGGGGTATGGCGCGAATGTGGATTTGGGGAAGCTGGGCTACGAGTTCATGGGCATGGTGCAGATAAAAATAGCCAAGGGCAAGCTTTTGGAGGCGCAGGAAAAAATCAGCCGCCTGAAAGGCGTGGTGGCGGTATACGACATCACAGGCGAATACGACAGCGTGGCGATAATTGCCGCAAAAAGCCGCGAGTCGTTCTCGCACACCATAAAGTCGCTGCTCGCGCTGCCGCACGTGGAGCACACCAACACGCAAGTCATATTGAAGACCGTGAAGGAGCCGTGGCAGTTCGAGGCGGTGTAGAAAAAACAAAGAGGGAAGATAACACTTTAAAAACACTTCTGGACACATCTGCCTCTCGGGGTGGATGGATGGCAGGCGTTGCGAATTTTAAAGTGGTTGATGTCCCGTATGAGAAAGGCTCGATAACCCCGAGGCTTGCAGCCGTGCACTTCTACAAAAGATTGCCCCTTATTTCCAAAGTCTATCCGATGCTGGCTGATAAAAACAAATGGGTGGATGGCAAGCCGGCAATTTCAAAGGTCACTCCTGTTTTTGTGAAGATGATCAGCGGGATGTCGATGGCTCCCCTGGGCGAGAGGATAGAAAAGGATGGGAAGCGCAGGTTCCTCACAAGCAAATGCAACGACAAGATAGGCACGTGGCGCCTAGAGATACCGGAAAAATTCCTTACAGCGGAGAATCTTGGGAAGGAATACCTGCTGTTTGCTGTTGAAAATGGCGTGTACACCGTCAAGGAAGGCAAGAATGAATGGTCTTCCCTCCTTGAGAATGACCATGACATGCGGTTGCTCAAACTCTCGCACCCAGGAAGCATCAAGATGGGCACATGGGAAGGCGACCTTTTCAGGGGAATTGAGCGCGACTTCGTGGTGACATTGCACATGGGCTACAAAATCGACGAGTATGGCAGCTTCGTAAACATGGCAACTGCAGGGAGCTCGTATATGATGAGCGAGACAAACCCCCACAGGAATGTCAACCTTAACCCCAAAATGTCCATTGCCTACGGAACAATTGAGATTACCGGATGAAATCTCAGGCTTCGTAAATGGGTGCTTGCTGATTTTCCCAAGCTTTGCCTTTTTTCGTTGTAGCGGAAATGCAATTTCCTCTACTCAAAAAAAAGAAAAAAGGAGAAAAAAAAGGAAGCGGGCTCACACCGTAGGCTCGCCGGGGAACAGCTTGTATTCCTGCGTTTTTGCCTTTTCCTTCAGCCATGGCGCCTTCCCCTTGTTCTGCTCCATTTCAGCCAGCGCTTTTGCTACCGCTTCCCTGATTTTTGGGCTCTTGCCCTGCTGGTCGAAAAAGGCCTGGAAGGCGTCCATGTCCTTCCGGCTCATCTCGAAATTGGGCCCCTTCCTTTCCACGAGCTGCGGCTGGCCCTTCCATTGCCCATTCGGCGGGAAAGCCGCACCGATGGGAAAATCACTCCATTTCTTCTGTCCGCTCGGCATCAGCACCGTCCTGCCATTCGTATCCTTGCTTGCCATTACATTCATGATTGACACCTCGATTGATTTTTTTGTTTCTTTATTGAACTTGCACAGCGCTTGCGCTTGCAAAAATTTTTCCAGAGGCGCCTGCACTTGCCAAGCCACAGCCGCCAAGAATCAGCCAATAAGAATAAGCCCAAGGATTATGCTAACGAGAGGCGAAACGCGCGATATGCCGTTGTCGTTTTTCATCAGCTGCACCTTGTGGCATCTTTCTTCGTGGAAGAATTTAAAAGCCCTTACTTTGAGGTCGCCCGAACAAGCTCGCTCCTTGCCTGCTCCACCTGCATGCGCGCGACGTCCTGTTTTTTCCGGAAGTTCGGGAGGAGAGAATTCGAGAACCGGACCGGAGACAGCTCGTCGTAGATGCCGCTCATCAGCTCGAAGTGGCGCGCCGCCTGCTTTTTGTCGCCGCGCTTGAGGCACTCGAGCATCTCGCGCCTAAGCTCGCCCACCAGGTCGCAAAGCCCAAGGAGATAGGGCTCGAAGGGCATGCCAAGCCCCTTCCAGCCGGGAAGCGCGCGCTTTTCCACAGCCGCCAAAAGCAGCGTGGCCTCGGCGATTTCCTGGTAGGGCTGCTCAAGCAGGTATTCGAACTGCCTGGTTTTCGAGAACGGCGAGATTTTCCTGCGCGCTGCTGCGATTTCCGCCTTTGCCTGCCTGATTTGCCCTGCATGGAGCATCTTTATGCCGTTGGCGCAGTGGCGCACTATCTCGCGCGTGCTGCCAAGTATCCTGTCCTGCTCCTTCTCCCGGCGCGTAAGCTCTGAGACTATGAGCGAGATTTCGGCGCTTATTGCGGATTTTGCCATGCACTGGTTGGGGAATTGGGATTTAAAAATACCTAAGGAGAAGATAGGCTCATGGATATTGTCGTTCTCTCCCTTGGCGGCTCGCTTGTCAACCCGGGCACGCCTGACGCGCAGTATGTCGCTTCCTTGGTGCGCCTGCTCTCTGGCATGAAATACAAATTCGGCATAGTGGTGGGAGGGGGCAAGCTTGCGCGCAAGTGGGCGGAAGAGGCGCGCAAGAAGGGCGGAAGCGAGTTTGAGGCTGACGAAGAGGCAATAAAGGCGACGAAGAGGAACGCACAGTTCGTGATTGATGCCATCAAGAAGGATGTGAATGCAAAAGTGTGCGAAACGTTTGGCGACGCGCAAAAGCAGGCTGCGAAGCACAAGTTCGTGGTCATGGGCGGAACAATCCCCGGCATCACCACCGACAGCGATGCGGTGCTGCTGGCCGAGTGCCTGGGTGCAAAGCGCGTGCTTAACCTTTCCAATATCGACGGGGTTTATTCGGACAACCCTGTGAGGAACCATGATGCAAAAAAGTTCCGCCGAATGACATACGCGCAGCTCATCGACCTTGCAGGGAAGAACGACATGAGGAGGGCAGGCACGCACTTCGTCTTCGATTTCCTTGCCTGCAAGCTCATTGCGCGCTCGAAGATAGAGGCGCACTTCGTGCACGGGAAAAACCTGCTTGACGTGAGGAAGGCGATAGAGGGCAAGCCGCACGGCGGGACGGTCGTGAAATAAAATGGAAGACGAAGTAGTGATAAGGAACAGGCAGGATTTGCCTAAGATGCTGGGTTGTCTTTTACTAGGAGTTTTGATCATTGCCGTGCTGGTTTCGCTCACCATTTCCATAGCCAGGTCGAACATCTGGTTCGATGTTGCTCTTTTATTGTGAATAACGGTCTAATTTTCCCCATATTCACCGACACGTCCCACCCGAAGTTATAACCGTTCCGAGAAAATCTCTCGGGATTGCTATGATAACGAGAGGTGAGCACGTGGAAATAAGGAGTTTGATGGAAAATGGGG
>JAPLWX010000036.1 GCA_026396415.1 Microcaldota archaeon | reverse complement strand
GACAGAAAACGAATTGGTCTTTTGCAGAGAGAGCCAACCGACAATCAGCAAAAAGAGGAGTGAGGAATATAACATTTTAGGTGAAAAGAAGGGCTGGGACTGAACCGTTGAAATTGGGGAATTTTGAACCGTTGTTTACAGTTGGAAGTGAATATCCGGTTTGGATGAGAATTACTCCAGCGGGGGTAGAAAAATCACGTGAAAATACCGTAAGTCGCATAATTGACACGGCATATGCAAATCCTTGGGCAGTAATCACTGTTGTAATAGCATTGATAGGGATAATTGTTGCTGGATATTTTCAAAATCAGGCAGCAATCAGTCAAGCTCAGGTGTCTCAGTTGATAACACCAAAACTCGTACTTCCAGATACTCGTGTTTACACTGGTCAAACAAATGAGATTAAGTTTACAGTTTTTAATCCTTCAGATAATGAATATTTCTACGAAGGAGGTAATTGCACGCCACTTCAAGATAATGTTTTTGAGGTACCCACAGTTCAGCAATCTACTTCACCAAGCCTGATTCAGCAAAGTCAAACTGTCCAGGTGTTGCAACAAAAAACAAATGACCGCATAATTCCACCTCATGCTGAGATAACACTTTATTGTGTCAATAATTATGTAGTGCCATCTCAAAAAGATTTTACAACTGAAATGAATATTTGCGTAAAAATAAGAGATATCGAGAACCCACTCTGTCGAAAAATGAGCATCACCGTTCTCAGTTCGTGAGGGATACACATGACAATATGCGTTGCTGGCATCTGTAAATTTAATTTAAAGTCAGATCCCCCAGAAAAGTTTAGAGATGGAATCGTTTTTGTCACCGATCATATGTTAAGTCTGGAAGGGCTTGGCCAATTCGAAAATCCAATGAAAAAGTATACTGTACTTCCGAATGGTACATATGTTATGATAGCTAGTAATGGTGTTTCCCTATCGGAAATAATTGATGGTCTTGGAGTTGAAACAAATACTTCTTTTCGAAGAACTTCTGAGATAATTAAAGAAAAGATGAAGCAACTTCGAGATAGTAAACTGGAATCACAAATTACTAGCCGACTTGGATTTACCTTAAATGAAATAAAGGAAATAGCAAGAGGAGAGATACAAAGTGAGGAGATGAGATCCATTGTTCAGAATTGCTTAGAAAATAGTCTCGAAACTGAGATAATGCTGGTCGGGTTTGAAAATGGTAAAGCTGAGATATCGGTAATAAGCGAATTCAATATTGCCCCTTTCAGAGATTATGGATTTGCTGCCATTGGAACTGGCGCGATGCAGGCTATAAATGCACTCATGTTTCAGCAACATTCAGCCGATGAAAACATATTCACGGCGCTCTACAACGTATATAAAGCTAAACGAAATGCAGAAGTTGCAGAAGGAGTGGGACGGAATATGGATATCTACATTCTTTTAGATAACGGTCAACCTCTGCCTATAACAAATATAGAGCTGTTAAATCAAATATACTTGGACGAACTTGGATTTGGAAAGAAAGATGAACGACTGAAACAATTACTTGGGGTGCCTACTGATGTTGAAAAAGAAGAGAACAAGTAATCCGTTTATTGTGGGAAAATTCGGTTCAAACTTTCTTAAAGATTTAGATAGTGTTTTTACTAGAAAAAAATATAGGAAATTATAGTTTCTAGAGTAACCTCCTCCTCGTATTCCTATCCCTTTAAAATATGTTAGGTCTATAACACTCTACATGGAACGGAATTCAATCAAGCTAACGGCAAACGAAAAGCGATTCCTGGCCATCCTGTCAAAGGGCGGCATCAAGAATGACTCCGACATAGCAAAAGAAACAGGAATCAGCAAGCCCATGATTTCTTACATGAGGACGAAGCTCGAACGCGCCGGCGTTCTCACCGGGAGCACCCCTGCATTTGACCTTGAAAAGCTCGGCGTCTGCTTCTACTTCGTGCTTGTCTTCCAGTGGAATGCCTTTGCGGACAAGAAGCTCACAAAGAAGATGGAGGACGAATTCACATCGACGCCGCACACGACCTATTTCGCCGAGGGCTCGAACCCGAACAGCAAGTACATTGCCAAGATGGCATTCCTCAGCTTCGAGGAGTACAACGATTTCCTTGCAGAGTTCAAGGGCAAGTACGGGAAGTCCATCTCGGGCCTTGAATCATTCTTCATCCAGCCGAAGCGCATACTCAAAGAGGGTTATGGAGACTTGGCAAGGATGCTATTAGGAGGTGTGTAAAATGGGCCGGCACGCAAACATGATCGCTTTTGCCGTTGTAATGATGCTTCTTCCGACCGTTTACGCTTCTGCCACCTATATGGATGCCCTGAATGCCATAAACAGCGCATCTCCCGTCATCAAGGGCGCGCAGTCCTCCGTGGATGCCCTGAGCAGCAAACTCACGGACGCAAACAGATATGGCATTTCCTCCTCTTCATATTCTGCTTCCTTGAATAGCGCGCAAAGCCTGTTGCAACAGGCAAGGAGCGCTGATTTTTCAGCCAGCAATGAATTCGCATCGGCGCAATACGACTCAGTAGTGAATGACGAAACAAGCGCGCAAAACTATGCTGCACAGGCAAAATCCACTGCCGACACGGCAACAAATGCGCTCACTTCCATTCTAAACGCCCCTCTCAGCTTTGACGTAACCCCTGACCAGACCTCTCTTCAGATGGCGGACGGCGACTCAATGCTTGTTATGGTGCGGCTTGCCTCGACAGACAACAGGAAGCTGGACTGTGGCTACCTCACCTCCCAAACGCCGCTGCAGCAGCTTGGGGTAATCCCGCCCTCGGGCATGCAGACCTTCCAGGTGGCTGTGCAGGCGCCGGCAAGCGGCAATGGCACAATGCAGTTCATAGTGAGCGTGGAATGCACGGTGGGCAGCTACATGACGGGCGACCGCTCGGCGTCAATTTCTGTAAGCTATCAGCCAGACCCGGTCAAGCTGGCAATCAACCAGGCAAACCAGAGCATAGGCAGCGCGCAGAGCTGGATTGGCATGGCGGACAGGATAATCAGCAATGCAACTGACATAGGGATGGATACAAGGGATGAAATCGCTGCAGTGGCAACCTCTAAGGGCCTGCTGGAAAGCGCGAAAGACTACCTGCAGCTTGCGCAGGCCGACCAGGTTTCCAACAGCGCAGAGCAGGCAAAATCGGATGCCGACAAGGCCAATGGCTACGCGAAGCAGGCAGAAGACAAGGCAAGGCAGGCTTACGAATCACTGAACAGCAACATTGAAACGTGCCAGACGGCATACAGGCAGATGCTCTCCGCAAAAGTCGAAATATCGGATGCTGACGGCATCTATACTAAGCTGGCTTCAATCGTGAAGAGCCTGCCGCAAGAAATGAACGCGGGCGCGGCTGCTTCGGACGTGGAGGCACAGAGGCAGAAGCTTGACGGCGCGAAGAACGAGAATTCGCAGGCAAAGACGCAGCTTTCGGCGGGATACTGCGAGCAGTCGGTGAACAGCAGCATGAGCGCAAGGAACGATGCGGCGGATGCAAACAACCAGCTTGGCAGGGTGGCTGAAAGGATGAAGGACACCATTGTTGGCGCGCTTGACGCTGCTTCGCTTTCCGCGCAGGGCAAGGTTGACGCGGCGAAAAATGCCTATTCCAGCGCGGGCGCGACATTCGGGGCGAATGCGGCGAAAATTACACAGGCACAGGAGCAGTTAATCGGTGCCCAGAGCGCGCTGCCATCCGCGCAGCAGGCTGTCCAAGATGCCAAGCAGTCCACCCAACTTTCGGATTTCCTGGACAAGTCGGCTTATGCACTGACTGCGCTTCAGAACGTGGGCAGCGAGGCGGACAAGAGCGCGCAGCTTGCGAATTCGGCTACGAATGATGCGTATGCCACCTATGCGGTCGTTATAGCCGGAGCAGTGTGCGCGCTGGGAATCGGCTTCCTGTTCTGGAAAAGGAAGCGCGCGAAAAAAGACGCCGGGGATAAATACAGGAAGGCGGCAGAGAATTACGCAAAGCAAGGCAAATTCGACAAGGCAGCCGAGATTTACAGGAAGCTGCACAAGAAAAAGAGGCGATAAACATGGTATTCACCCTTCCGTTTGTCATTGCCCTTTCCGCCTTCTTCCTGCTGCTCTGGCTGGCGGATTTGTTCTTCACGCTGCGGAGCACTGAAAGGAAGGGGCATAAGCTTGAGGCAAACCCTCTCATGCGGATGCTGCTGAAAGCGAGGCGCGCGCATCTTTACATCTTCAAGGGGTTGGAAATACTGTGCTTTTTTGCGCTGATTTACATCATATCGAACCAGAATGCGGATTATCCGGTGATAATCCTCCTTGTTGCCATAGCGGTTTATGCGTTCGTTGTTTCAAACGGGATGGCGATTTACCTTCAAATAACCAAGAAGCACGAGGTTGTGGCGCGCCTGTTCTTCCTCGCGTGCCTGGCCGCGCTGTTCTTTGCGTATCTGGCTTATGAGGAATACGTGAACGGCACTAGCCTGTTCAACTCCACCTCAAAATGCTGTTCTGACTATGCTGCACTAAAGGCAAGCTGCACGCCGGCACAGCCCGTTATCCAAAGTCATTCTGCAAATTCGGACATCAATATCACCGTGCCAGGTTAAAGGGGCACGGCTTTGAGTGGGATGATGCAAAATACGCCAGCGCGAGCCACAGCAGGCGCGCAAGTGCAGCTGCGCGATGCAATAAAGCCGTTTTTTGATGGCGGTCAGCCAAGGAACCTTATCCTTCATGCCGGGGCGGGAACGGGCATAAATGAGGGCGTTATGCGCCTTCTGAAGGGTTTTGAGCGCAGCTCGCGGGTGAAGGTGGTTTATGTGGACTGCTGGCGGCATTCCACGAGGATGGCGATTTATTCGCTCATCGCGCGCGCCATTGGCGAGATGCTGCCGCGCAGGGGGCTGGCTCGGGATGAGGTTTTTGACAGGATAAATGAGATGATGGAGAAAGACGGCGCGAGGGTGCTTCTTGTGTTGGACGGGCTGGAGGGGCTTTTCCACAATGGTGAAGAGAGGCTGCTGGATGATGTCTGCGGCAAGGGGAAGCTGTTTGGCGTGGTTGGGATAACTGGCGATGCGAGGCTGCACGCCAGGGTTGGCACGGAATTCGGGTGCTACGAGGCAACGCAGCTGGATGGGAAGATATTTCTTGAAGGCGTGGCGGAGAGGCAGGATGCGGACGATACTTCCCACGCGAGCCTGAGCGAGGAGGAACGGATAATCATTGATATCGTCAAAACGGGCCCGAAAAGCTCGACCGACCTGTACTTGGCGTTCTCCAAACGGATGCAGCGCTCGAAAAGGGCAATACGGAATTACGTGGGAAGGCTTGAGTCAAGGCAGCTGCTGCGGGTGCAGACAGTGGCAGGGGTAAGCCCTTTGCTCAATACCAAAAGAATTGAACTCAGTAGCGGAATGGGCGCGATTTTAGCGCAGGATTTGTGATTTTTTACACGACTTTTACACGGCTTTTGTGCTGCCAATGTCGTGTAGGGTATATAAGCAAAATGACACGACTTTTACACGGCTTTTTCCAGCCTCTTTACGACGGAAAAGTACCGTTTCCAGGCCCCAAAAAGCTCCTAGGAATAATAGATATGCTAGTAAGCAATTATTTTATTGTGAAAAAATTGGAAAAACACGCGCGCCATGCGAACCAGTTCACTTCCCGAACATCCCCGCCACTTCCGCAGGAACCTCAGTCCTCAGGATGCATTTCACTCCGGGCAGGCGCGTATATTTTCCCTTCAGATTTCTGTGAGTCACCACCACAATGAGCGTGTCGCACCTCTTCCGTATCTCAAGCATCTTCCTCTTAACGTAATCCTCCCCAAGGCACTCTGTGTTCTCGCCAGTCTCCACCTCAAAGCAGACCCTCCTGCCCCCAATCCTTGCCGAAACGTCCGCCTCCACTGTGGCACTCACCTTCGGCCTGCCACCATGTTTCCGTATCTCTGCGGCAATTCCCCAGCACAGGAGCGCGTGCTCGGCAGACTCGTTCGACTGCCTCTTCACCATGAACTTGTGGCTTCCCCTTGCATCGAACAGGTGGCTGGGATGGTAGGCAAATCCTTTCGTGAGCAGGAAGTCCTTCTGTTCATCGCTTATCTCGCTTTCCAGGTAAAACCCGCGCGCGCAATCAATCCTCGCTTTTCTTTTTCCCTTCCTTTTGGCTTTCTTCTTTTTTGGCGGCTTTGCTGCAGGCTTGGCCGGCTTTTCCTTTTCCAGCACGGGCATTCCTTCCTCATGCTTCTCGTTCGGGTCCGTAGTAATCAGCGCGTTTATCATCGGAGGCGCCTTCACCATGAATTCATATCTCCCCTGCTCGCTTATCATCAGCCCCTCGCCCTTTTCCGCGCGCAATAAGTAATTCCTCTCCTTCTCGTTGAGTGCAAGCGTCTTTGAAATAAGGTCAAGGTTGCTCGAGTTCTGGCGCAGCAGTATCTTGGTGGAGGTCGTGTTCAGTATGCTCCTTCCCCCCTCGCTGCGCATCAAATCCTCTATCTCCTGCGTGATGAAGCCAATGGAGGCGTTGAACTTGCGCGAGGTCTTGATGAACTCCAGTATGTAATCCTCAGCCTCCTTGCTGCGCAGGAGCGACCAGCCTTCATCTATCAGCACGACCTTGGGTTTCTTGTCCTTCCTCATCTCGCGCGATATAAGCTCCAGCACGGAGAACATCACAAGCTGCTTTACCTGCGGCGGCAAATCGCTCAGGTTGAAGCTCAGCATCCTGTTGCCAAGATTTACCTTTGTCCCCCTGTCGAGGAAGCCGAAGAAGCCGCCGCGCGAATACATCCTAACCCTGTTCAGCAGCACCTCCACGCTCTTTTCCTCAGGCGACTGCGCGCGCTTCTGCACGCTCGCCCTCATTTCCTCAAGAACGCGCCTCAGGTCGGAAAACGTCGGGGCTTTCTTCCTCCAGCTTGCCGGGTCGGTCGCCTCTATTTCCTTCTTCTTGTACACCCTTGCCAGCGCCTCGTTGAGCACTCCCTTCTGGCTCTCCGTCAATCCTCCCGTGATTATGTCGAACACCGAAATGAGCGTGAGCATCTTGCTCCCGAAATCCTCGCCCGCGAGGTCGAAGAGGTTTATGATTTTGTCCGAATCCTTGGAAAGCACTATCTCGCTTCCGCCCAGCCGCCCCACGAGCTTTGAATATTCCCCGTTCGGGTCGAGTACGTAGATTTTCGCCTCTCTTGAGAGGATGTGCTGCATGAGAAGGAATTTTGCCGTGTAGCTCTTGCCCGAGCCGGAAATGCCGAGCAGAAAGAAGTGCTTGTTGCTCATGGAGTCGAAGTCAATGAAAAGCGGGTTGAGCGTGCTCCTTTCGTGGGCGAAGAAGATTCCCTTGCCGCGCGAGTCCACGGGATAGAGAAAGGGGAAGGTTGCGCACAGCGAGCTTGTGAGGAATTCCCTGCGCGCGCCCAACGCATCCACGCCAACGGGCAGCATCGATTTTATCCCGTCAGCCATGCGGAAGTCCGCCCTTTTCGGCACTATGAGAAGCGCGTTCATGTTCGCCTTGCAACGTTCTTCCATGAGCGCAAGCTCGTCCTTGTCGCGCGCCTGGCTGTCCACATAGAGCGAAACATCGAACATTTTCTCCTTTCCCTTGTAGAGGAGCCCATATACTTTCAGCGTGTCCTTGCGCTTTATCTGCAGCGCTGGGTTGGGCATGCCTTCGTTTTTGCCAGAAAGCAGGTCGGATGTCTGCCGGACTATCTGCCTGTGTATGTTTGCGAGGGTGCGGCTGATGCTTGCGGGATGGATGTGCATGGAAACGTCGTACGGCTCGCTGGTCGCCATGAACTGCTCCAGCCAGCCGTCCTCCACATTGCGGGGATACCCCACCGCCTTTGTCACACGGTGGAGTATCCCGTTGACGCTTCCGTGCTCGCGCGCGATGTCGAAGTCGGGCGTCATTTCCTCAATAAAAGAAGATGCGGAGGCGGATTCGGCTTGCTTTCCCTTTTTGGCTGCATGCGCAAATATTGGGGGGAAGAATGCCTCAATATCTATCCTGGCCTTGATGAGCAGCCAGATTAGCGAATTGACAAATGTTCCGGCCTTCTTCGGTTCTGCTTCCTTCCCCTGTTCCTCGTTTTCCGCCATCGAATAGGAAGTGAAGAGGCGCGCGAGCCTTGCGCTGCTTAAGCGCTCCGAGCGCAGGTTGCAGGCAGAGAGCTTTTCCTGTACTATCTTCGTTTTCTGGTCAAGCTGCTTTCTTTCCTCCTCCGCATTCCCGTTCCCCAGCATGGCGCGCGGAGGCTGCGCCACCACGAGGTAATAGCGCCTGCTTTTCACGTTGTGGGCTTCCATGAACTCGCGCTCGAAAGTGAAGAAGTCGCGGAAGAGCGAGGCTATTTCGACCTCTGCCCCTTCAAGGCCGGCTTGCGCTTCGGCAAACACATCCTCCGCGTCTGATTTTTCCGTCCTTATGAGTATTTGTATTGGGTCTGTGAGGTGGTTGAGGAACTCCCTGTAGTTGGAGACGAATGCGGTTTTTTGCCCCTCGTCAAGCAGGCTGAAGTTTATCGGCTCCACCTGCAGCACCGCGCGCAGAGAGCCGTCCACGAGCTTTATTTGGTCGTTTTCAATCGCGCGAATTCCCACCAGTTGCTGTGCTTTTCTGTCTGTTGAGGATGCTTTTCTCACGCCGCTGTAGAAGTGCCAGGCATCAAGCACTCGCTCCTCCAGGTTCAGGAATATGAAGCCCGCGCCAAGGATGCTGAAGAGGGAAGGGAGGACGAACTTTGCCTGGCCCTCAAGCGGAAGATTGAGGGAAAGGAACGCAAGCACGACAAAAACGCAGAAGTAGCACAGCTGCTTCAGGTCCAGCCCGAAGACGATTTTCTCCCTGTACTTGATTTCATCGGGAATATCGTAGCTCATGCAACCATCCGCTTAAGGATGGCTGTTAGGGGTCTCATCATGGTTTGTGCTAAATTTGGTAATTATGGACCATATTCCGCTTGGCGGATATTTGTTAGCGCGCAATTAGGCATTATTGTGCATAATGATAATGGAGAGGTCTGACGCAAATTTTGCCGAGGAAACAGACGAGGCTGAAATTGAACTTCTTTATGCTGTCGCATTCAGGTCCAGTTCATAAAAAGGGGTTTGGGTTGCGATACGCCTAGTTTCTCCCTGCCAAAAACTTGCTGCCGGAATATTCACCAAACGCCTTCATAAAAAAGCTCAGGCTTTCATCGTTCTCCTTCCCGGTTGAAAGGTTGAGCCAGCTCAATACCAGTCGGTCAAGCACAATTTTTCTCTCCTGCGGCGCAAGCTTCATGAGGGATTTCCCTAGCGATGCCGTAAAAGGGCGATAATACATGTCCCCGTTTACAAGCGATGTCATTGCCTCTTCAAATGCCATCTCCCCCCTGTCCATTCTCACCATCTGTTCGTATTTTGTAGGCGGGGGATTTCCAATCACCGTTGGTATCCCAATGCGATTCAACGTCCTATTCACAATGCTTATCAGCCGCATGGCATACCGGTCAGCTGTAGCGGCAAACGAGCTGTCCTCGTGCTTGCCATTCATCAGCCCGGAAGCGACATGCAGCAGCTCATGCTCCTTTCCCCAGTAAAAATCATTCAGAAAAATCGTATAGCCCCCTATGCGCGGCAAGGTAAAGCCATTTCCCCAAAGCAAGCGGGTCTCCAATATTTTTATGCCATTGAACCGTTGCCCTATTTCACGTTTCATCGGTTCAGTCAAATGAAAAGACTGGCCGCCCAAGGCAAGCGAGTGATAGACTGCATCTATCTTTGCCTGCAGAAAACCATTGCAAAAATCAAACTGCCCCACTGTAGTGCTGAGATATCCTGAAATGGCATGGTTCACATCACGGATATCATAAGCCCTGTCTTTCCTGAAAGATGAGAAATGCAGTATCGAGTAATCATAAGAATAGTCATATGAACCTGGTCTGTTGTCAGGCCTGATTCCGCATATCTTGTATTCGCTTCCGCCAGGGGTGCAGTCAACTTCAATATTGTCTGCCGAAAACAGGCCCTTTATGGTTGCAGCGTCATTCCAAGTCATCTTTGGTGCATTATTTTTCCATTCATTTTGCCGTGCAGTGGAGATTATGCTGAGGTAGGCATAATCATAGCTCTTGCATATGGTATAGCACGCTGCGAGCGCCCCGCACATCCCCATCATGAGCTTTACTGACCTTCTCCGGAAAAAGCTCATTTTCTTGGGCTTTGGCGCCAGCTGGCTCACGCTCTGTTCAAGCGCATTGGTCTTTGGCTGCCTGTGCCTGAAAATATGCATAACGTCGCCCCATGGTTGTGTTAAAATATGAAGCTATGTGTATATAAAGCTTGTCCTTTCGCCTGCCCGTTTGGAAAACCGGCATCTTGGGCGAGAGAGGGGCATTGATAAACAGGGTCGTCATGTGCATATAAACATAATTGGGCGATGAGCTTCCTGAGAACAGTAGTACTTTCCTACCGTGCGGAAATGACAATCACCTAGTCAGCACCTTGCCCGCAACCGCAAATCCCACAATGCTCCTTACTGTGTTGTTCTGCAGTATGATTGAGAGGATTGCCAGCACGAAGATGAGCAGGTTGACCAGCCCGATTGCCGCAAAGCCGAAAAGCACGGCGAACGCGCGCGCAAGCGAATCCGCCAGGTTGGGGTCTGATGAGTTGAACAACGAGCTTAGCCCCAGCAGTATGAGGGCGTCGAATACTGTCATGAACACCACGGATGCTATTACGCTCAGAAATGCCTTGCCCCATCTCTGCGTCAGGGGTGTAAAGTAGAGGAAGATGGCTATGGGGAAGAGGAAAAGCAGGAATGGGATTAGCAAATAGCGGAGAAGCAGCGTAAGGAAGGTCAGGAACATTCCCGCGATTGCCGGAAGGAGGATTACGAGCGCGAAGACAGATGTTGAGAAGCTGAGGGGGGTTGAAAACATGCTTTTCATGGACTCGCTGGCTGCACTTGCCGCAAGATAGGCGCTGAAGTCCAGCATCACCTTGAAGATTTGGAAGGAAAACGCAAGGAGAACTATCATCACCAGCATGTTCTCCATCCACTTTTTCGCACTCGCGCGCCCTTCCGCATCATTGGAACGCAGTATGAAGTAAAGGGCAAGACCCATGAGCGAGAGGGAGTAGAGGCTCTCAACTATCGCCATTACGCCGTTGTAGGGCGTGCAGAACCAGGCGGGGTCAGGGTTTGAGAACATGAACTTGAATGAGGCATCCACTAACTGCTGGGTGGAGGACGTGAGGCCCGAAACCGCGTAAGAGAAGAAACTGTCCACAATCCTGCCGGGAAGGTTTGCAATCGCGCTTGTGAGCGAGCCTATGAGGTCGCCATAGTTCGTGGAGTTGGTCGAAGCCGCGTGGGAGGTGCCTGCGAGAAGGATTAACGCGAGAAAAGCGAGGAGGGCGTATTTCATGCCCATATTGTTAGGGCGGGGATGTAATTATGGCTTGTGTAGAATTTGGTTGCCATGAACCACATTCCGCAATTGGGCATTATTGTGCACCAGAGCGACCCCAAGGAACGCACAGAATCAATCAGGTATATAGTTGAGCAAGTGGTATGTGGAATAGCTGAAGTATTCAACATTACCTACAACGTTTGAAAATCTCTCCTTTATCGCCTCGATTATTGAGAGGAGCTGCGGCAAACCCTCAACCACTACCTCAGTCTCAAAATCCATGTGCCCGACTGTGTGCTGCACTTGGTAGATGTTTCGGTGCTGCCGGCAATATTCAAACAACTCATCATTGCGGGCATTAGAGAGAAGTTCAATATCCATCCTGTATGATGTGTAGCCGAGCCTGTCAATATCCAGCCCTAGCTTGTAGCCGCAGATTACCCCTCCCTTCTCAAGGCGAACAATCCTCCTTCGTACTGCCTCTGGCGAGTGCCCCGTCTTCCTTGCAACCTCAAGCACAGATTGACGGGCATTCGGAGCATATGCGTGGATTATTTCCCAATCAACAGCGTCTGCCTGGAAAGGCTTTCCTTCCCCGTATTTCCGGGTTTCGACTTTTTCGTCGCCTTTCATGAAAAATGTCCTGTTGAAATTGTAAATAGGAGCATAAAGCGCGAAATTGTAGGCTGCAACCTTCCCCTTGTACTTATCCATTATCGGATCCCATATTGCGTGCACATCCTGTGTATTTTTTGCGCCGACAAATATCGCCAGATCCCACTTGCCGTGCAAAAGCGTGATTGTCCAGACGTTTGGCAGCCCTTTTATGAACTCGACCACTTTCTGCGCCTCTTTTGCGGTGGTCTGCCGGAATTTAAGGTAAATACGGAAGGAAAAGTAGCCAAGGCTGCCCATGTCCACTATTGCCGGATAGCCAGTTATCACGCCGGCATCCTCCAGCCTTTTCTGCCTGAAAAGCACGAACTGCTTTGACTTTCTCAGCCGTTTAGCAAGCGCAAAAAGCGGCAGGCTGGAATCCAAGTCAAGCTCGTATAATAGCTTCCTGTCATACTGGTCCAACTTGAATGTTTCCGCGCCCATGTTTTTATTTTAGTAAGAATTTATATAAATCTTCTTATTTTTATACAAAATTCTGAAAGAAGATTATAAATAATAGTTAGTTATAGAAAATTGACAGAGGTGATACAAATGAGAAGCGCATCTGTCAAAAAGAACGATTGGAGAGATACTGAAAACAAAGATCTCCAATTCGACATCATGAATCCTCGCCGCTTCAGGCTCACCAAAGCACAGGCAAAAGAGAAGATGGTTTATGCCATGGCTTGCGACCGGTGGGGCATAAGGATTGCCCGGCACTTTGCAAGGAAGCACTCCATCTTGGAATGGTTTGATGCAAAAGAGGGATTTGCCAGAGAATTCAGGGAAAAATATCCTCATTTTGGGGACGAGTTCGACCGGGCATTGAAAAACGTTAAGGCCAAAGCTGAAAATGCAAAAGCCAATCCGCCAATCAAGGTTGGTACGCAGTTGGAATGCACAATCGCAATCGGAGTCCACGATAGCTTTGACTTTTCAAGCTATTTCTACAAATTCGACCAGAAGGTAGACATCTTCAACGAAAAAGCAGCGGACAACTACAACTCTCTCATAGCTGCAATGAACGAGACAGAGGGCAGTCGTCTGCATGAAAAAGGCTGCAAATGCACCTATCTGCCATCTTCCATGGATATATTGAATCCTCCCGGTGTTAATATCTCTATAGCGAAGGTAAAGGAGATGATTGCCGGTGCCATATTGTCTGGCAAAACTGTGCTGGAAATCGCGCGGTACTTTGCGATACAGAATGGCATTCTGGGCTGGTTCAATGCGCCTGTCGGCCTAGCCTGCGAAATCGGGAAAATCTCTCCAGAGGCTGGCGAGTCATTCACACGCCAACTGGCAGCCTTTGACAAGGAATATTATCCGCATCTTAAGCAGGGAACCCGTTTCTCATGGAAAATCGAGATAAGAGGCAATGATATTCCTACCTACGGGATTACCCACTATAACGCCCACATTCTAGATCAGCAAATGGCAGACGCTTACTGCTCGCTGTTCTCCATAATGACACAGAAAGGGCACGAACTCAACGGGTGGTAATCCTATAAGCAAGGAAGCGCCGCTTGGACGGTATTTGCACTGAAAAGAAGAAAGAGTGCCAATTCGCTAGCTGATGCTCTAGCTGTTTATTGGCACTGCGTATAGGGCACGTTATCACCCGCAATACGAGCCGCCGCTGAGCTGCGCAGCTATGATGGGCGCGAGGTAGAGGAGGACGAGCCCGATGAGCGCGCCGGCTATCACTTCCTTCCATTCCTCGCGCTCCGAGGGGTTCATGTTCGTGGCAAGGGAAAAGCCCGCGAACGTGATGGCGAGGGTGGCGAAGAGCACGGCAACCGCCTTCATGTAGCCGGCAAGCGCAACAAAGTCGAATGCCAAGCTTACCACCCGCAGACGTTGCTTGCGCCCACAAGCTCCTTCACCACAAGAGGGGCAAGCCAGATGACTATCAGCCCGATAATCACGCCGCTGAGGAACATCTTGGCGTTGCCGCGCTCCGCAAGGTCGTGGCTAGTGGTGAGTATGAAGCCCGCATATGCCGCCGCTATTATGCCCCCTATGACGGCGAACAGTTGTATCATCCCGTATAGCCTGCATATCGGCTGGTCGGGCGGAATCGTGAAATCCGCGAAGGCCGCGCCAGCCAAGCACAGGACGCACCCAGCCAGCAGCATTGCTCTTTTCATTCAGAACACCTCCTTTTCGATTACTTCAAGTTCGTGTGGGGCGATGCCGGACGAGCGCCTCAGAGAGGACAGGGCAGAATAGTCCAGCGTGTAGCCTATGGAATTCCGGTTTAGGCCCGCTGCCGCCCTGGTGGTCGCTCCATCTCCGAGAAAGGGGTCCAGCACCGTTTCCCCCTCGTACGTGTAAAGCCGGATAAGAATCTCGCAAATCGACCCTGGGAGAACTGAACGGCCGTCCCAGCCGCGCATTGCCTGCCGGATGTCAAAAATGGCCTGCTGCCTTTCCTTTTGCGAGACTTTCCTGAAGTCCGGCCTTCCCTTGCGCATGACAAGGATGTGGCCGAGATATGGCGATGAATGGGACGACTTGCTCCAGATCATGTCGTCCCTGTAGTCAAAGCCCGCGCGCTGCAAAAGAATGGCAAAGTGCGCTGGCGCCGGGCACATGCAGCTGTGGCTGATGGATTCGCAGACATTCACGCAGATGAAGCGCCCTTCCCCTAGCGCGCGGTGGCATTCATCAAAGACGAGCTGGAGGTTTTGGAGGTAGTTGCCGAAGCCCTCTGCCGGAGAGTTGCATTTCTCGCAGCCGCCGCCCTCAAAGCGAGGGGGGCTTGTGAGCACGAGCTGCGCGCTCCGGCCGGGCACTTCAGCCATCTTTCGCGGGTCGCCGATTACAACGAGGTG
This sequence comes from Microcaldota archaeon, assembly GCA_026396415.1. Classification (GTDB taxonomy): domain Archaea; phylum Micrarchaeota; class Micrarchaeia; order Anstonellales; family Anstonellaceae; genus UBA10161. The sequence continues at coordinate 35,657 of JAPLWX010000036.1, read as the reverse complement.
TCTTTTTTCCATGCCCATATTGATAGGGCATGGGTGCCATTATTGATTGTGTAGAATTTGGTTGCCATGAACCAATAAGGGTCTAACAGTATCGTGCAAGGTAGCCCGAGGCAGGATGCTGGTGTATACTGCGTGGTGATTGCCGCGGAAACTGTGTCTCTTCAAAGCACTTCGATGTAGGCTTTTCTCCCATCTGCGATTACCTTGGCTTGGAACTCATCCAAGTATCTTTTATCGCCAAGCGGGCCCTGTAATGTAAGGAGAGAGATTCTTGGCTTCAATAACTTTGAAATCCCGCCATGGCTAGTGAATTGACCAACCATAAGGCGCCGTGCGATATTTTTGTTATCATCCCTACAGAGCGCATCTGCCGGAATGATGTGGAGATTCTGCTGCCGCACGGACAACTCAGATAGCATGTGGGAAATTTGATATTGCAGCACCGATTCTCCGGGCGGTGAAACTGACTTTATGTGTTTATTGAATACCTTTATTTTGTGTATTTCACCATCTGGGTAATCTGGAGAGGTGCTGCCGCGGCAGAACAGTGCAACGAATTCGTTTGCATTAGGTGGGCGTTCAAGAACGAATGCTGCCGGCTCGAAATCGCGCCCGCGGAGGTATTGGAGGAAATAGAAACTATTGTCGAGAACTTGCGCTTCCATTATCGGGCAATTTGACGGGTCGAACTTCTGAAGATTTCGCACTTCCTCATAAAAATATGGAGAATTTAGCACACCCTTTGATGCGTCGCTCGGCAGTTTGTGGCTTTGATATTTGATTTTGCCGTTTTCAATGATAACGTAGCAGGACGGTTTGTGCACTATGATATGGTATCTGCCATTTATTGCCGAGTCGGCAGATATTGTGAGATTGTATCCTTGGAGATTCTCCCAATAGGAAAAGGAAACCCCTTTCCAAAACCTGTTTTCATTCAGGCCGAGAAGCTCACAGTAGCGCTTTGCATTAAAGCTGCTGTCTCCTGGCGCACGTTCCTTTGCCCGTTGTGCTTTCCGCATGTTACTCTGAAAAATTGCAATCCTTTCGGTTATCTCGTGGAAAAGCCTTGAGTAAAATGGACCGCCGACTATAGTTGTACGTAGATGGTCGTTTATAGACCAGCTGCCTTTCTTGAAATCTCCATCTTTCAGGAGTAGCTTGATGCTCTTTTCATCGGTTATAGCCTGATGCGAAAGAAGCGGGCTGTCAAGCATCCCGGAAACTCCATCGTAGTCCTGCTTATGCTCGCTGCGCGCCCTGATCTCTTTACCATTTGATTGTACTTTCTTTGCTTCTGAATATTTGTATGTTTTTACCGGCTCGAACTTCATGCCGTTAATTGACCTGCCTTTTAGTTCTTTGAAAACATATTGTGCAACTTCCAGCTTAGGCTTATCTGGAGTGTGCTTTAGGAAATAGTCCTGTCTTTTCTGAATTACTGACATGAGACAAGAAGTGTCTAGAAGTGTTTATAAATGCTCTTTATGAATTCGCACCTCTCATCTCTTGAACATCACCGCCTTCTGCCTGTCCGGCAGGATGTCAAAGTAGATGGTAAACGACTGGCTCCTCGGGTTGAAGAAAGCCACGCCGAGCTTCATCCACTTGCCGTCGTCCGTGGGCGCCTTGACCACGTAGTCGGGCGCGCCCTTCCCCTTGCCTTCGGTTTCCAGCTGCGTCTGTTGTCCTGTCATTTTTCTCGCCTCACAAGCACGCGCAGGCCGACTGTCTCTATTTTCAGCCTTTGCGAGTTTTGAATGTAAAGGATGAGCTGGATGTACTTCTTGATGGTCCGGTGGTCCATGCCGGTCTTGCAGCAGAGCTGGTGTACGCTCGTGTTCTCAAACGGGATAAGCTCGAAGAGCTTCACCAGCACGTTTTCATCAATCCGTCCAAGCATGGTTAGCCTTGTGCGCGGAAAAACTCTTTTGCGCGACCGCAGACAGTGGCTTTCCTAGGAAAGGAAGAGCAAACGGGGTGTTTCCTAGGAACGTTCCTAGGAATTCCTAGGAAAAGGCTGGGCTTGGTTGGGGCGTGCCGAATTCTGCACGAGCGGATAAGAGACACCCTGCACAAGAAAACAGCATGGAAGAAAGCAAGCTGACGCTGGAAGAACTCAGGTCGTTCCTCCCGTCTTGGTATTGGGAATTGAAAAAAAGGGCAAAGGAGGAAAAAGAAATGGAGGCCCTGCGCAAGAAAGGGTGGGCTCTTCCGCTGCGGTGTTTTCAGTCCAGTGCGCGCAATGGGCAAGCTAATAAGGAAACGCAGGAGTAGCGCTGCCCTCCGTGGGAATTAAACTCGAAATCAAGAAGCCCACGGGCGTATTCTTGACAGAGCCTAGATTCTTCTGGTTTTCAAGGCTAATCGGAAAGCAGTTTCACGTCATAAAAACCGTCAAAAGGAGAATCTAGACTGAGTTGAGAAGCCCCCGCCGCTCGTCTTGAACGAATCAAGAAGCGCCATCGCGCTTCCGTCAAGACGTGTCCTGGCTCAAGAGGTTTAAATAGGCTGCTTCTCGAACGGAAATTGATCATATTTTACATAATGATCGAAAATTATCCCGCTTTCCATCTTTCCAGCCCATGGAAGCGCGGCTCGCAGGGCTGCGACTTTCGCCTGGAACTCCTTCTGGTCCTTGACCTCGAAAATCAGCTCAAAATTCCATTCCCCCAAAGTTTCAAGCACAAAAACAACATTGGGGCTGCCCTGTGCATAATTGAGTATTTTCTGGCGTTTTTCCTCGTCCAAATTCTCGACTTCCAAAAACAGCTGGTAGCTCTGGAAGTCGTATTTTTGGCAGGACACTTGTGGAGAGAATCCTTGTATTATCTTGCGCTCCTGCAGCTTTTTCAGCCTGAACGCAACCGTGCTGGCAGGCATCTTCACCTTTTTTGCTATCGCAATTGTATCCATCCGCGCATCCTGGGAAATGGCTTTGAGCACCGAAAAATCAGTTTCATCCAGTTTTTCCTTGCCAAGTGCCTTGCCAAAGTACGGGGCAGCTGCCTTTTCATCCCTCTCGCTTGAAATTAGGTAGCTCCTGGGAAGCTGCACGAGCTGCATCCTTATGGCAACTTTCCAGCCCCCAAGAGTGCCGTGCAGCTTCTCCTTTATCTTGCCAAAAATCGAGTAGAACTCAAAATCATCGCGCGCCATCACAGCGAAAGCAAGGTCAAACCTGCCGCCGAACTCCGCAAGCCAATAAACGCTTTCATGCGCTTTCAAATGCTCGATTGCATCGTTTCTTTTTTCTCCGACAAAGCAGCAGAACACACCATGGCCGATATATCCTAGCTCTGAGAAATTCACAAGCGTCATGTGCCTGCCGATTACGCCTTCTTTTTCCATCCGGCGCACTCTGTATTCCACCACATCCCCGGACGAACGCACCTTGCGCGCGATTGCCTTGGCGGGCTGCCGCCCGTCCTGCTCTAGGCAAAGCAAAATCTTCCTGTCGAGGGAATCAAGCTCCATATTTCTATTTCTCACAATAAAACAATATAAATATTGCTATTTTCTAGCTTTTTTAAAAATAAGTATAATAAACCACAATAACCACAAAGAACAACACAGAACAACAGAAAAAGAAACAACGAGGTGGATTGAAATGGCATTGATTATGAAGGATGGCAAGGAAGTGCGCGTGCCAGGCAGGAAAATACAACCGTCTAAGCAGAGGCGCTGGGTCTACGTGGATTCGATTAGCCTTAGCAAATTTCGCAAGATGGGCGAGCCGATGCGCGAAGGGTTGCTTGCTGTAGCAAGATATGAGATAGCGGATGGCATTCGCGATAAGAAAGCCAGAGATTCGCTCCTAGTGAAGAGTGCGCGTGGGTTTGAAGTATATCTCGCTGCTTTGTTGATCGCAGAAAAAACCCGCATATATGCCCCAGACCTTCGTGGATTTGAAGCGCTGCAGTGGCATTCTCCAGACGTCATTCGGGCACTAGAGCTGATTTCGAGAAGAAAATTGGAGGTGGATTGATATGGCAAATATGAAAATAGTGCAACTAGAAAAGTCAAATACAAACCGGTTCGATGCCGACGCGATTGCCAAAAGGCATGGTGGCAGAATTGCAGGCAATGCACAAATCGATGAGTTTATTCTAGGTTGGAAATACCGCGGGGGAAGCAGCTTTTGGGCAAGGGAGTTTGTGGCCAAAGGGATTCTTGTCGAGAAAGGCAAGGATTTGTTCTGCAAAGAAATAAACGTTCTGGTAGAAGCAAATGAGATATCCAAAGCGCATGAAGCAAGCAAGAAGGGCATAATCGGCAAGGAGGGCATTCTCCTTTTCATTGACCCTGAAACGCTTGTTCAAAACAAGAACGGCATATTTGTTCTTGAAAACCCAAAGATAACTGTATTTGATAATGCAATTCTTGAGCATGGCTACGGAATCCCCGACCAAAATACAAGAATAGCCATCAAAACATCCGAGCCACCCGAATACAAGACAATTGTAGATGGACAAACTGAGTGGCATTACAGCTCGCCCCTTGGAATCAGGTGGAACTTTTTCAAGGATGGCGTATGGCCCATAACACGGGCGTTGCCGATGTGGATAATATACGGCGTCCATACGGATGGTAGGGGTGTTGAGGCGCAAATGAATCCATCAACATTCATCGCCCAACTTATCATCGAGACGCCCGAACAGTAGAACGTCTCGTCTGCTAGTGTGCAGCGTTCTTCTTCTTTTTTGTTTTTTTTAAGTTCAATTCCCTCGAGAAGCTTTTCTGCGGGTATCTCCTAGCCGTCAGGAGAGCTTCTTGTCAAGCCCCATCTCCACCACCTTCTTGAAAAGGTACTCCTTGAACTCCGGGTTCTGCATGAGCTTGTTGAGGACGTCGTCCCCGTTCTTCTTCTCGTCCTCTATCTTGAGGGCTGTCTGGATGCTCATCGGCGTGCCGCAGCGCAGGCAGAATTTCGCAATGGGCGAGTTCTTCTCCTGGCAGCGCGGGCAATTCAGGACCAGCATCTTCTCCTCCTTCTTGTCGTCTGGCTTCACCATGCCCTGGAGCGCGAGCATGGCGCTGTCCACGTCCCTGCCCGACAGGTGCACATAGACCGAGGCCATGTCGCTTGCCTGCACCCAGCCGAAGTATTCCTTCATCTGCGCCTCGGTGAGCTTCCCGGCCAGCGCGGTCGCGCGCGAATGCCTGAAAAGGTGAGGGTAAATCCTCTTCTTGATGCCCGCCCTCGCTGCGAGCTTGCGCAGCACGGAGCACATCGAGACGTAATCCATCACGCGGTCGTGGTACTTGTGGCTGTTAGACAGGGGCGGCCAGAGCTGCGTCTCCGGGTCGCCCGCCTTAGCGTGTATCTGCAGCCATTCGCCAAGCGCGGGCGCCGAGCTGATTATCCGCACGCGCCTGTCCCCTGTCTTGCCCGTGACGCGCAGGACTGCGCCGTACTCGTCGAACTGCACGTTCTTTATCTTCAGGGTGAGCATTTCCCCTATCCGGCAGCCGGTTTCATAGAGGACGAGCACGAATGCGCGGTCGCGGGGATGGTCGGCGGCCTTTGCCATCTGGAACACTTCGTCTTCGGTAAGAAGCTCCTCTGGCAGCTTGTGCTTGTTCTTGAGCCTGGGCTTGAGCCACGATATTATCGGCGGAAAAAAGTCGTCGTTCCCCCTGTACCATTTGAAGAACATCTTGAGGATGGTCTTGAAGTCGTGCTTGGTGGCGAGCGCAAGCTCCGTGCTGTCCACCGCGCTCACAAGGTCCATCAGGCTTTCCCTGGTCGCCTCCTCAAACGGCCTTTTGTGCCATCTTGAGAGGTAGCGCAGGCAGTATATCACCTTGCCCGTGCGCAGCCTTCCGACGCCCTTTGCAAGGCGCTCCCTGGAAAAGGTCAGGATCAAAGGCTTGTCCTTGGAGTTGACCCCGCTGTCCCTGTCCATGCGCCTCAATGCCAGATCAACGTCCTTCTGGCTCCGGTGCACCTCGAAATTTCCCATGGCTATTCCTCCAGCCAGGGGGTAATTTTAGGCGTCCTGCCAAATGTGGCACTTGCGTGCCACGGGCGGAGGATTACAGTATAAGAATAAATGCGACCGCCGCATTTCAAGAACAAACCTCAGTGCAAGCCTTTTTCGGTCATCCTTTGTCCGCTTGATAATGTGCTATTAGACATTTATAAGCTCTGCACCGGATTTTACCTCGGAAGCGGGGGCTAGCCCGTTATCTGCTTTGGGCTCGGATTTTTGATATAAATAAAGCAACCTGCGTAATTACGCATGTTGGTGTTCCATCAAGCCGCGAAAATCCAAGCGCTGGATTTTACCTAAGCGACGTGGGCTAGTTAGGCGATTGCCTGGGGTTAATAGTGGCTGGGCAGAGTGCATTTCCGCGTGGCATATTCATGCCTTGTCATACGCTTCAAGTGCGCTGGCAAGGGAGGTATTGATTCCCTTAAGCCCGCAGATGGTGAGCGTGAGGAGCACAGTTTCCCGGATCTCCTCCCTCGTCGCGCCAAGCTTCTTTGCCATAGGGACGTGGAAAAATGCAGCGCCCTGATCGCCCGTGACTATCTTCATCCCGATGTAAAGGAGATGCTTGGTCTTCGGATCAAGCGCAGAGGGCGCGGCAAGCTCGGCTATGAGGCCGTTAAACGCCGCCGCGATTTTCGGTGACTCCGACTGGAAAAGCTCGTAGCCACTTTTTGCCATTTGACCACCCAAAAACGCTCAAATGAGCTTGATGTCTTCCTCAAGGTCCTGCAGGTCCTGCTCGTGCTTCACCTCGTCCCCCATTATCTTCCTGATGAGGTGGAACGTTATCGGGTCCTTCTCAACCATTATTTTCTTGAGCATGGTGTTGTAGGACACGATGGCGCACTGCTCGCCCTTGATGTTCTGCTCGAGGAGCTTAAGCACGTGCGGGTCTTTCGGCTCGTCATAGCCGCAGCCTGAAAGCTTTTGCCACTGCGCCGGGTTGAGTATCGGGGTTCCGCCAAGCTGGATAATCCTTTCCGCCAGCATTCCCGCGTGCCCAAACTCCTCCTTTGCGTGCTCGGACAGCTCTGCTTGCACGTTTGGCCTCATTGGCCCTTTCACGATAAGCGCGCCCACCCAATACTGGTAATAAGCAAGCCACTCGTCCGCAAGCGCCCTGTTCAGAAGCTCGACTATTTCCTTCGCGCTCTCGCCAACTATCTGCTTTCCCCTGGTTCCCATCAGAACACCTCCAAAATCATCATGGCAACTGCCGCTTTGGCAATTCAGCACTCAATTTTTTAACATTGCCCCCTGGGCAGGCGCCCTTCATCTGGCAATTTCCCCTATAAGGGCACGAATCGCAGCCGTTTCCTGAAAACTGCCTTTTCAGGTGCAGCGCAACTGCAACAGCAGCTGCAACGCCAATGAGATAAAATGCAATTTCCCACATATGCATGACCTCAGAAACCCAGCATCAAGCCTGCGTTGTAGAGAAGGAATGCAACGACCCACGCGAAGAGCACATAATAGGCTGCTGCGCCAAGCGCAAGCGCGGTGCTACCCGACTCGCGGCGCAGCGCAACAATGGTGGCGATGCATGGCACATATAATAGTACAAACACCATGAATGAAAGCGCGGAAAGTGGCGTGAAATGCGACGAAAGCGCAGACGAAAGCCCGCTCTCGCCCGTGCCATAGGCGCTTGCCATCGAGCCAACCACAACCTCCTTTGCAACGCCCCCGAACATCAGCGAAATGGAGGCCTGCCAGTTCCCAAAGCCAAGGGGGGCAAAAAGCGGCGAAATGAAGCTGCCCAGCGCCCCTGCATAGCTTTCTTTCGATCCGTATTCCGCGCCGCTTGGCAGGCTTGCAAGGAACCATACCAGGACAGAGCAGGCGAGTATTATCGTGCCAGCCCTTTTTGCGAATTCGGTGGTTTCAAGGAGCGCCTGGGAGGCAACGGTTTCCCACGACGGCACCTGGTAATCAGGCAGTTCTATCGCAAGCTCGGAGCGCGGCGTTCGCAGGGCAAACCTGCGGAATGCGAATGCGGTCAGCAGCCCTGATGCCGCGCCCAAAAAATATAGGAAAAGCAGCACCGCGCCCTGGTTGGCTGCAAAGAAAGCGCCTGCGAAAACAACGAATACCTGGAACCGTGCCGAGCACGACATGAACGGCACCGCGAGCATGGTGGACAGCCTGTCCTCCTTCGCCTCCAGTATCCTTGTTGCCCGAATCGCAGGGACATTGCAGCCAAAGCCCAGGATAAGCGGTATTGCCGCCCTGCCGGGAAGCCCCGTCTTTCCCATGATGCCGTCGAGGATGACTGCGATTCTTGAAAGGTAGCCCGTATCCTCAAGGGAGTGGAGCAGGAAGAAAAGCACGAATATGGCAGGGGCGAACACCAGCACGCTTCCCACGCCTGCGACGATTCCATTCTGCACAAGGGAGCCTGCCCAGGACGGTGCGCCGGATTGCAGGAGAATTCCGGCAGCAAACTCCCCTGCCGCTGAAAAAACGGCAGCGATTGCGTCCGTGGCGGGAGTTGAAAGCACGAATGTTACCTGGAACACGAGCCACATCACAACGATGAAAATTGGAATGCCCAGCCACGGGTTCAGGAGCGCGCGGTCAATATCCATTCCCGCTGCACGTTTTCCCCCTTTCTGCCGGACTGCCGCCAGAAGCGTGCGTTGGACAAACTCGTGGTCTTCCTTCGCGCTGTTTTCATTTCCTTTTGCCAGCGTTGCGCCGGACGATGTGTTCTTCCCAGCCCCGGCAACTTTCTCAGCCTCTGATAGCAGCCTTGCAACCCCCTCGCCGTTTTTGGCAGAGACAAGCACGAATTTTGCGCCAAACGCCTTCTCAAGCGAGGCGGCATCAATATCAATTCCCCTTCTTTTCGCCTCGTCCGCCTTGTTCAGGGCAACTACCACCCTGCCGCACTTGCGAAGGAGCGCGAGCGTGAAAAAAAGGCTCCTTTCAAGGTGGCATGCGTCCGCCACCTGCACAACGACATCGAACCTGCCGCACTGCACCGCATCCACGGCGGCGCGCTCCTCTGCTGAAAATGGCGTCATGCTGTAAGTGCCTGGCAAATCCACAATCTCGATTCGCTTCCCGCCAACCGTGCATTCGCCTTCCTTGCACTCGACGGTTTTTCCGTGCCAGTTTCCCACCCTTTGCTTCCCCTTGGTGAGCCTGTTGAAAAGGGTGGACTTGCCGCAATTGGGCGCACCGATAAGAAGGCAGCGCATCATGCCGTGCACAGTAGCAGGGCGCGCGCCCTCCCCATGGCAGCTCATGCAGCCACCTCTATCTTTTCCGCCTGCCCCCTCCCTATTGCCAGCCTTCCCCCCAGCACCTCGAGCACAATCGGGCCCGAGTCGTTCTTGATGACGCGGGCTTTCCCGCCCTTATAAATCCCAAGCTCGGAAAGCCTGTTCTGAAGCGCGTGCCCGGCAACCACCTTCCTGATGGTTACTGTTGTGCCCTGCTTTGCATCTGAAAGAAGCATATGCTCACCTGCAAATCTCCTTTCCGTGCGGGCACTTTTTCGGCATTCCGAGAAAAGCGTCCAGTCGCCTTGCAGTCCTTTCAGTCATGGCGTGCTCAAGCGCATGCGCCTGGTCCTCAAGCTCGCTTCCATCGAGCCCCAAAACGTCGTGCAGGAACACTTCGGTGACGCGGTGCCGAAGCGCTACGGACTCGGCGAACTTTTTGCCCTTGGCGGTGAAACTTACCGATGAATAATGAGTCTTTGAAATAAACTTGTGCGCGGACAAATAAGCTGCCATCCTGCTTGCCGCAGGGCGGGAAACGCCTAATGCAGCGGAAATGTCCACAAGCCGCACCTCTTTCCTGCAAGGCTTTCCGTGGGACAGCTGGTAAAGCGTGAAAAGGAAGTCCTCCGCGCCCCTGCCGAATGGCTTGCCGCGCATGATGCTATCTGTGCCATGAATGAATATAAAGTTAACCATAGTTAACAAATCCTGCCAGAGGGCGGGGTTGCACGCGCCCGCTAGGCGCAGGAGATTATATCCGAGGTGAGTCGTTGGCAACCATTGCAAACTTTGAGCTTGAGGAATGGGAACTGAAACACTTGTCAGCGCGGCTGCGCGGCAACACTATGCATTCCATAAGCGGGCACCTCTCACCTGAAAACATCGCCCAAGCTGCCGATGCAGATATACTGAGCGTTTTCATCTATTCCAGGATAGGCGAAAGGGAACTCGCAGCCATGCCAAAGCTGAAGCTCATAGCCACCCGCTCCACGGGCTACGACCATATCGACCTGAAGGCCTGCTCTTCCCGCGGGATAGTCGTGTGCAATGTCCCTGACTACGGCTCGGAGACGGTTGCCGAGCACTCGATGGCGCTCATCCTTGCGCTCGCAAAGAAGCTCGTGCCATCAATAGAAAGGACAAGGCGCGGCGATTTCACCTTGGACGGCTTGCGGACATTTGACCTTGAAAACAAGGTCCTCGGCATCGTTGGGCTGGGAAAGATAGGAAGCCATGCCGCGAAGATGGCGCGCTCGTTCGGCATGAGAGTAATTGCATATAGCCCCCATGCCGACGAAGCCCTTGCGAAAAAACTGCACTGCAGGCTGGTCGACCTTGACGAGCTTCTGGCCAAGTCAGACATCATCTCCTTGCATGCGCCGCTCACGCCGGATACGCGGCACATGATAAATGAGAAAACGATTGCGAAGATGAAAGACGGGGTTATCCTGATAAACACCGCGCGCGGCGGCTTGGTAGATGCCAAGGCGCTCGTGGCTGCACTCGACTCCGGCAAGATCGCCGCGGCAGGCCTTGACGCGCTTGAGGAGGAGTGCAACATCAAGGAGGAGAGGCAGCTGCTCTCCCCCCAATTTGCAGGCGAGTGCGACCTGAAAGCCGTGCTTGCCAACCACATTCTCCTGAACAAGCCCAATGTCATTATTACGCCGCACAACGCGTTCAACAGCAAAGAGGCGCTTGAGCGCATTCTCGACACCACCGTGGAAAATGTCAATTCGTATTTGGAAGGAAAGCCAAAAAATGTGGCGAACTGAAACTCGAAAGGTGAATGATTGGACATAATTCAAGCAATAGTGCTGGGCATCGTCCAAGGCGTCACTGCCTGGATCCCGGTTAGCAGCAAAACGCAGGTCATAATTTTCGGCACCCTACTCTACAAGTTGCCCTATTCCCAATTGCTGGCCTTCGCCTTGGCGCTGCACGTGGGCGACATCATTGCGCTCCTGGTGCTCTTCCGCCGCGAGCTTCTCTCCATGCTTTCCGCCCGCCCGGCGCTTTCGGACCTGAAGAATTTCTCCAGTCTTGACGAAAACAAAAAGCTGGCCTATTTCCTTGCAATCTCGCTGGCCTGCAGCGCATTGGTAGGCCTGCCGGCCTACCTGCTCCTGCGCCACACGCTCACAGACCTGGCAGCCTCCACGCTTCTGGCTTTTGCCGGCTGCCTGCTGATTGGCATGGGCGCGCTCATGTATCTCTCCAAAGCGGCCACCGGCAAGGGTGAAGCCGGCCTGCGCGCAGCCGTGCTCACTGGCCTTGCCCAGGGCCTGGCTGTGCTGCCTGGCATCAGCCGCAGCGGCATCACCGAGTCCGCTATGCTGCTGCAAAATATCGACCAGGAGCGTGCTGTCCGCCTGAGCTTCCTGATGGGTCTGCCCCTCATCATGGCGGCGGTTGCATTGTTCAATTTCACCGACGGCTACGGCTCGCTTGACCTATCCTTGGTGGCGGTCGGCGTCGCTGCCTCCACTGTTACTGCCTATGTTACCATGTCATTCATGCTGGAGCTGGCCAGGCGGATCAAGTTCTACTGGTTTGCCCTGCTGATGGGCGTCATTGCTATCGTTCCGTTTGTGGTTGGTGTGCTATTCGGCATCGGAACGTGAAAAACCGCCGTCACGCAACGCCTAAGAAACTTTTTGGCTCTACTCAAAGTTCCATGCATAGAACTTATAAACTAATCTATGGATAGTGAATGCATGTTGAACGAGCAAAGAGAGGATTATATTCGTGCCATATATTTGATTTCATTGCGCAAGGGCGTGGCAAGGGGCAAAGACATGTCCGAGTACCTGAAAGTCAGCAAGAATACAGTGTCCGCAATGCTTGTCAGGCTCAGCGATGAAAATTATATCTCCCATAAGAATTATGGCACAGTAGCTCTCACAAAAAAAGGCACCAGCCTCGCAAAACAGCTCACCATGAAACACAGGCTAATTGAGCTTTTCCTTGTGAAAATCCTGAAGCACCAATCAAATGAGGTTCATTCCGAGGCATGCAGGCTTGAGCACGACTTCTCCCAAAAAAGCATCTCCGCCATGAACCGGCTCCTTGGGAATCCGCGGCTGGACCCACATGGCAGTCAAATCTATCAATGACTAGCCGTTCTGGCGCTAGTTATGCAGGCAAAAATCAACCATTTTGAAAGTACATAAGATGAGGGCATGATCAAGAAAAATCTAGAGCAACTGCTATCAATCCCAGCCGTTCTAAAAGACCCGAAATTCTGGACCTTTTTCGGCACAGGGGTCATAGTCAGCGTTGCGTACATGGACCCCGGCAATTGGGGGACAAATATCAGCAGCGGCGCGTCATTTGGATACACTCTGCTCTGGGTGGTGTGGGCATCAAGCATAATGGCGATGCTGTTCCAATACCTTTCGGGGAAGATTGGGATAGCCGGCCACAGCCTCCCTGGCCTCGTGAAAGAGAAACTGAAGGACAAGCGGCTTGTTTTCCTTTACTGGCTTGGAGCCGAGATTGCAATACTCGGCACGGACCTTGCCGAATTCCTCGGCATTGTCGTCGCCCTGAACATGCTATTCAACATACCAATCTTATATGGATCGCTGATAGCGGTTTTGGACGTGCTGCTGTTCTTTGCGCTCACAAGCGGAAAAAAGTTCAGGGTTGTCGAATATTGCTTCATGGCCATGGTCGGAGTGATCGGAATTGCATATTTATACGAGGTTTTCATAACCAAGCCAGATTTGGCGGCAATCCTGGCCCATTCCGTAACCCCGGCTTTTAATTCGGAGACGATACTTCTCATAGTCGGCATCATAGGGGCCACAGTGATGCCCCATGCGATATGGGTGCACTCGTGGCTGTCCAAAAACAAGATGGGGGAGGAAGAGAATGGACATCTTGACAAGAAAAAAGCGCTCAGATACCACCTTGTTGACAACATTTCTGCCCTGACAGTCGCAGCATTCATCAATGCGGCAATGCTGATAATGGCCGCTGCCGCTTTCTACAATAACGGAGCAGCAGTCGTAACCATGCAGGATGCCTACAAAACGCTTACGCCGCTTTTTGGCGGCATGGCGTCCCTGCTTTTCGCAATAGGGCTGCTGTCCGCCGGGCTTTCATCCTCCATCACTGCCACGTTTGCAGGGCAAAGCATAATGGACAGCCTCACTGATTTCAAAATCAGCCCTTGGGTCAGAAGGGTGATAACCAGGCTGATAAATCTCATCCCGATAGTCGTGGCGGTGTTCCTTGGCCTGGATCCGCTCAATGTTCTGGTATACAGCCAGGTGGCGCTCAGTCTCCTGTTGCCCCTGCCGCTTATCCCGCTCGTTCTGTTTAGCGCCGATAAAAAAATAATGGGCGACCTTGTTAACAGCAAGGTAACTACTTATGTCGCATGGCTATTCACGATAGTAATCCTGCTTCTGAACGTATACCTGCTCTATTCGACATTCTTTTTGGCTTCGCGGCAATAGGACTGGCGAACGTGCTTGTTTTCGTGTTTGCAGTCCTCTCCATCGTATTCCAGAACAACACAGTAAGGAGTGTCGTGGGCTTTGCGGTGGCGGGGAAGGTGCTGGCGAGGTGAAACGTTGCAGACTGGCGCGAAAAGCCCGTTGCGGTTCCGCAATCGCTGCCACGCGATACCTCTGAAATAGGGCGCCGTGGGCATCATTTTATTACTCAGGCTGCTAAGCTATTCCGGTGAGGTTATGGCTGGAACAAAAATCGCGGTCGTTATTGGCTCGAACGAGCCTGAGAAGGCATGGAATGCATTCAGGTTCGCCAACCTCGCCAGTGGCAAGAAAGATAGCGTAAAGGTCTTCCTGATGAACAGCGGGGTGGAGTGCCTTGCCGACACAGGCAAATTCAATGTCAAAACCCTTTCCGAGAAATTCGAAAATGACGGCGGCAAAGTGCTGGCTTGCGGAACATGCATAAAAAGCAGAGGCTTGGGCGAGGTCTGCGAAATCTCGAACATGGAAACGTTCTACAGCCTTCTGATGGAAAGCGACAAGACGGTGTACTTCTAGGTAGGCACCGTTAAAAACAGTCATTTCTGAACCTTCGTGAACGTGCATCGTTATGACTCCCAAAGTGCGCCACAGCTCCGTGAAGAAAGCCCTCCTTGCGCAGTACGCGCTCCTGGCGTACAATCTCGCGGAGGGCATCCTGTCGGTGTTCTTCGGCTCGGGGGCGGGAAGCATCGCCCTGCTGAGCTTCGGGCTTGACAGCTTTGTGGAAACAGCGTCCACACTCATTGTCACGCACAGGCTTCGGATAAGCGGCAAGGTGTCAGAGCGCGAAGAGGAGGAATACGAGCACCGCGCTTTCAAGTGGGTCGGCTGGGCGTTCATCCTGCTTGCAATTTACGTTGCATTTGAATCGATAAGGAAACTCATAGCGCAGGAGGCGCCGCAGGCATCCCTTGCGGGCATCCTTATCGCATTCGCCTCAATCGCAATCATGCCCAGGATGGCAAAATACCGCCATGACATCGGGCACGAGATAGGCAGCAACTCGCTTGTGGCGGATTCGAAGCAGACGATGCTTTGCGCGTACATGTCAGTCGCCCTTCTTTTTGGGATAGGGCTGAACCTCCTTTTCGGATGGTGGTGGGCAGACCCTCTTGCCGGTTTGGCCATCGCAGCCCTGGCTTTCCTGGAAGGGAAGAAGGCGCTTGAAGGGAAGACGTGCTGCTAATTTTTCAAAAATATTCTATGCGCAAACATCAAGGGCAGTTCAGAGTGCATTCCATGCGCAAACCTCAAGGGCAGCCCCGAGTGCAATCCATGCGTAGGATTTGTTTCTGAGACGAAGGCGAGTTAGGCGATTGCCTGAGGTAAATAAAGGCCTGGCAGGCGCGTTTCCGCGTGGCAGGAAAGCATTATGGCTCCATAAGCGCTGTCACGCGACAATTAGAGGTAGTACTTGAAGTTCTTCTCAAATAGCGCCGTGAACTTCTTGTAGTCAGCCGGATGCGCCTTGATTTGCCCATCGTAAAGCGAATTTACTAGGTTGTACGCCTTTTTCTGTTCCGAGGTTAATGTGTCCAAAAGCACCGGTTTTCGCCTGTATGCCTCCGTCTTCCAGCCTATTGAGAGAACAGCGTCCATGAGTTTCCAGGTTTTTTCCTTGCTTACTGACCCGATGCGCACTGCGGGCTTGATTGGGGTTGCTTCGTTCGTGGCAGAAAGGAAATGGTAGTTGAACTTTGAGCCCACCAACTTGGAAAACTCCAGCGAGCTGGTCACATTCCAGATTCCTGCCGAAAACGGCGTAAGGAACGGGTCGTTGACCAGGTTGTGGCGTTCATCATAATGGATAAAATATTGGCGCCAAATCGCTTCCAGATTTGCCTCAGTGAGATAATACCAGAGGATGGGCGAGCCGTGGAATAATTCTCCCCCCCCCAAATCAAGCTTTTCAATTGAAAGCAGGTTCTTTTTGCCCAGCCTCTCAAAGCGATCGCGCCAGTGCTTCTGTCCGGCGGATTTAATCCCCAAAAGTCGGCCAATCTGGCCTTTCGTCATCTTGTTAGGCATGGTCCAGATTAAGGCAAGCAAAATCTCCTCATCGGTGTAATTGGCGGCTTTTGGCATTGGGTTCACTTCCTAATGTGGTTTCTTATACGCTATTACTTTATTACTTGGCAGTTCAGAGTGCATTCCATCCTCAGGATTTGTTTCTGAGATGGAGGCGAGTTAGGCGATTGCCTGAGGTAAATAAAGGCCTGGGCAGGGTGCGTTTCCTTGGAAATTATCTCGTAAGCCAGACGCTTTTGTAATCCGTTGTAATTGGAAACCGGACTGTTAGGGCCTTTAGCAGTTGTCTAGCTTCCGACTTCCTCAGAGAATATAGTAGACCACACAGCCGATAGTACTCCCGGATGTTTATTTTTGACTGTTCGAGCCGAGTTTTTAGCCTCTCAAAAGCGATTTTCTCAAAATCGAAGCCAGATTCTGCAATTTCTGGCATATTTTGGGCTTTTCGGTCGCGTTTCAGCTCTTCGGCGCGGGCGTATATACCGTCCAGGATGGTGATCCAGCGGTCGTATTTTGATTCGTCTGCCATGCGGGGTTCTTGCGACCTGAGAATAAATAGCTTGCCACAGGGCATTTCCGCGTAGCAGGCAAGTCTCATAGATTAACATTAAAATCTTGAGCAGATGCAGTTTATTTGGAGGTGTTTGTATGGCGCGCCCATCAAAACCAAAAGCCTTGCACAAGCAAAAAGTATGCATATCTATGGATAAGGGCGTGTATAAACGCTCCAGAAAGGCAGGCCTGAACATCTCCCGTTTCTGCAATTCCGCAATCCGAATTTATTTCGGAAATGCTGTAGATGAAACGGGCAGGGCTGTAGACAATCAGACCTCGAATCTTCACCGAGCAAGCAATCTCAAAAAACAGTTCGACCTGCACGAACTTATATTCACAAGAGAAATTTCCGACCAGCGCAAGAAGGACCTATGGAAGGGGACACAGAAGATATTCGGTAAACGCGCCTACAATAACAGTGAGGAACTCCTTGAGCGGGTGCAGCGCAAGATTGGTTTCATAAACAGAAATTCAAAGTATGTCGATGCCTTCCGGCTCGTGCTTCGGCAGGCAATGCTGATGGGTCTGATTGAATATGGTGACTACTACCGCATAAGCAGCCAAGTCAAGCCCAGACGAAGCCGGCCAGACCTCTTTGTTCCGCAGGATGAGGAAATCCGCAATACCGTTTCCAAGCTCGAGGAGCATCACAAGCTGACCTATCTGCTCCTGCTTTATAGCGGCATCCGAGTTTCAGAGGCGCAATACCTGCTAGACCACAAAGGCGAGCTCAAAGCACAGGAATTCAATGGTTTCGTGAAGGTCACACTGGATTGGTCTAGGGGCTCAAAAATGGCTTTATTCGCGTATTTGCCTGTCGAGCTATATGCGGACATCGGAAAGGCACAGAAAGACCTTGCAGGGCTTCAGGCGCGCATAAAGAAGCTCAACCTGGTGCCGCTCAAGTATTGCCGGAAGTGGTTCGCGCAAAAGTGCCTTGAGATGGATGTCAAGCCAGAAGTGATTGACTTTTACCAAGGGAGGGCACCAAGGACGGTATTGCTCAATCATTATGTCAACCTTCAGACATTCGCGGATGCGAATTATGGCAAGGTCATGGCAAAGATAAATGAATTCGTGGCGTGATCATGCCTCGTATTTGCTGTTTAACTTCGCCTTTGGGAAGTAAAGCACCAAGCCGTAATCATCGACATTAGCTTCAACATTTAAACACAGTATATTCTTCAATTCTCCAATTCTCAGGATAATGCCGAACGAATTATCCTTCCGTTTAACGAATTTATTGTAAACCTTGGCGTATTCGTCTTCTGCGGCATCTATGGCTTTCTGTCGCTTGTTGTACGCCTCCATTAATGCCTTATCAGCAGCAGTTATCCGGCCTTGCTTCTCCAAAATCAACTTTTGGCGTTCTACAGTGCTTTTGATGTTGTGTTCCTTAATCCAATTAGAAAATTGCTCTGCGAAGCTCTTGGGCGTAGGCGCAACTACATTTTGTAGCATGTCAATTGCCTGTTGTGCTATTTCCGTTGTTCTGCTTTCGATGTTCTCACCTCCGTTTATGTATGAATAGCCGCATTTCCCGCAATAATTGGCGTCAGGGCTACCTATGTAATTGCAAACCGGACACTGGCCAGGTACACCCCTTATCTTCGTTAGCAAATAGCCTGTTTCTGTCTCTTTTACGGCAATTCCCTTGCACTTTCTTGCTAGGTGTATTATTGCCTCAAGCTCGTCTTTTTCTTCTAACATCACATTGCCAGATATATCCTAGCGGCAATCCTATTAACCATAGCTTGCCAAGTGCTTCAACAGTGCGAGCAGGCGTAATCTCTACGTTTATTAACCATTAATACCATATCGATAGATGGTGGCTTATTGTCAAATGATTCTCTAAGTGCTGAGACACATATTCAAGAAATAGCCAAAGACTATAATGACTCCAAGAAGGAAAATAAACGTTTAAGAGACGCTTTAAACGGGTCACTAAAAAGAATAACACAGATATGGAGTGATCGAACCCACGCCCTTGTAGAGATTCTGCAAAATGCGGATGACGCTCAAGCTACGGAGGTTTCATATCAATTTCTGCCCACAGGTATCTTGTTTTTACATAATGGGCGTGCGTTCAAAAAAAATGATATCGACGCAATCTGTAGCGTAGATCAATCAACGAAGGATAGCGAAAAGCACACTGGGTTTATGGGTATCGGGTTTAAGGCGGTTTTCGGCATATCTCATTCACCGTATGTAATATCTGCCCCATGGAGGTTTTCGTTTTCAAATAAAAGTTCATCGCCGGATGATTGGATTTGGTGTTTAACCCCACAGTGGATAAATGAGATGCCGCAAGAAATTGGTACTGTTGCTGTGGACCGAACTATTATCTGGCTCCCATATCTTCAAGAACTTACTGATGACGAAAGAAATGAAATCGGCACAAGATTTTTTGATCGTTTAGATGGCATTAGCCTAATGTTCTTAAGGAATATCCAAAAAATATATCTAGAAAAAAATCAACAAAAAAGATGCTTATCTCGCGATAAAAATCAAATAACAGAAGAATATGATGGGAAAAAAATGTTAAAGGCTTACCATATCGTTAAACAAAGTTTTTCAGTTCCAGATCATGTAAAAAAAGATGCCGTCATAAAAGAAAGTCGATTAAAAGCAAAAATAAGAGAAATAACGCTTGTTTTTGCGCTTGATCAGGAGGGTAATCTAACCCGAACTGATGAAAAACCGCCACTATACAGTTTTCTTCCAACCGACAGCTATCCCGGGTTTGACTTTGCTATTAATGCTGATTTTATTCTAGATACATCCAGACGCGAAGTAAGAGATCTTCAATGGAATAACTGGTTGTGGCAATGTGTCAGCAAAACACTCAAAGATGCAATAGATGGCCGAGAAGGTAAGGATGGATTTAAACACCACGTCCCCCACCGCTATCAGTTTTACAAAATATTGCCTTCAAAGAAACATTCTAAAGATGTTAATGAATCGATTAAAAATAACTTTTTCGATGATTTTTTCAAATATTGCTGCGATAGTGAAATTATAATCACGTCTGATGAAACCTGGGCAAAACCGAATGACACGGTTATTGCAAATTCTTCAATACAAGAACTATTCGATAGGGAAAAATTAGCATCATTATGCACTAGAAAATATTTCTTAAATCAAAAAGTCATCGTTGCCAAAGAGCTTCTGACCGATTTTGGAGCACTTGATTTTAATCATGCATATCTTTTCAAAGCATTGGCGGATTTAGACTGGATAAAGTCAAAGAATCATGACTGGTTCTTGACACTTTATAGCTATCTAAAGAATTCCTACGATGAGCAACACACAAAAAAATTTAATATTGGACTTGGCGCCGGTGAACTGTCATATGTAGATACTTTGATGGGCTTACCCATAGTTAAAACCTCAGACGGCTCTCTCAAAAAAATCTCAGAGGTTCTTTTTCCACCTAAGAATATGGATGAACATGACAAGTATCTAATGAGCATCGTGCCAGAGATTTACTTAATCGACGTTACATTCTCTGATCTCGTAGCATTGTTAAAATTTCTAAATATCAAAGAATATAACTCAACAAGCCTTGTTAAAAAAATTGTTGATGCCTTTGACAACAATAAATGGAAAGAATGGAGTGAGAAAGATACTGTTGGATTGGTCAATTTCATCAGTAATTATCTAAAAGAGAACGAATGGCGTATTCCATCTGACCTTACTCGTCTCTCCACAGTAATCTTAATGACAGAAGATGGTAGACTCGAACGAGCTGATAAATGCTATATGCCTAACAATGATCTGAAGGCGTTGTATCCAAAAGCTTGTTTTGTTAAAAGCGGTGTCTACGAGAATGAATTCTTAAAGGCATTGGAAGTTGAAAATATACCAAAGTTAAATGCCGTTGACCGTTTGATTCCTGATGATAATGGTAAATTTTCACAATTTAACGAATATCTAAGTTGGCTCTCAAGTATTGGTCACTATGTCTCACGCGAAAATATTCAAAGAGTTTCAGAAATAGATGCATGGAACCAGATAGCTTGGACGCCACAAACATCTAAAATCATGTTTAGATATTTGTTAAAGAATTGGGCATTTTATTCGCAGCACCTCTCATCACTTAAGCAATATTTTCACTATGTAAGTCGCTATACACCGATCCATTCCTACTTATACTGGGAGCTGACTCAAACCAGTTGGATCCCGACTTCAAAGGGAATGATGCTCCCATCTACTAACATTTTTGTCAAAACAGATAAAATCAAAAAAATTGCAGGGGACTCAGTCCCGTATCTTTTATTGCCAGATGGAATTACCAATGATGAACTTGAGAACAGCGAATTCGTCAAGTTTCTAGGAATCAGCAAAAATCTTGAATTACAGTCATTGGTAAATATTCTCGCATATGTATCTGACCAACCAGAAAAGATAAACCTTGAACAAATTTCTCGTATATATAAGGCGATAGGTAAAGAAATCGACGAAAATGACGAGATAAAACTAGAAATCGGGCACCTTCTCTTAGATGATAAAAAAACATTCAAAGCTCCAAGTATGTTATTCTGGAATGATGACGAACGAATTTGGAAGCAACTAAAGGATAGTGTTACTGGTAACACCGGTGACGTTTGTTTTGTGTGGGCGCCGGACATAGAACAGAGGTATTTAGCTAAATTCTTTAGAAAAATAGGTGTGAAATTCCTATCTGAACAGATAAAACGAGAGTTGATTTCTAGCGATACTAAGATTGTGAGCCAACCAGAAAAAATCGAAGTAGCTATTAGAAAAAAAGCAAAGTTTGCTTATAGTTTATTTGCGCATGTCAAAAATGAAAATGCTGAAAAAATTCACTTGCAACTAACAAAAATCAAGATTTACGAATGCAGAAACATTGCGATAAATTTGGTCTTAAACGCAAATACATACAAGACTAGCGCAGATACATTCTACGATGAGTTAGAAAACAAGCTATATTTTGTGGGAGATATAGATTTCTTTGAAGTTGCGGCAGAATTAGCAAGGACATATCAGTTAGACTTCAATTACTTGACCATTTTAGAAGATATTCTTGAGAAGAATGATGATAAACTAATCAATCGATTAAGGCATCTAAAGATCCAAATACTTTCACCTTTGAAAACTAATGAATCTGATAATCTAGATGAAGAGGAAGATCAAAAATCAGCGGATGAGGATTTAGAAAAGAAAGATGACCAACCGGCTTCCGAGGGCACATCTTCGACAGAATCAGACGATTCAAAACAAAAAACAGCCGCTGCGTCAGATACACCGTCCTCATCAGATGAACAAAAAGATACAAAAACATTAAATGAAAAAGATCAAGAGAGTCGAGAAAATGCACCCCAACCTGAAACAGAGGCGCAAACGCGAAAAGAAGGGCATGATGACTCTGAATCTTCAAGTGATTCTACGTCAAAGAGATACACTAGAAATAATACCGATGACAAAACAGATGCGCCTGCCCATCCAGCAGGTGGTGAAGACAAACTAAAGAAAGAAAATGACAGTCAAGATTACGATGAAGATGAGTGGTCAGGCGCTTCAACTGGGGAAAGGCTGTCATATCAAGAGCGCATGCAAATCGAAGAAGCCAATACAGTGCGGGTAATTGAATATGAAAAAAGACACAACCGGGTTGCTGTAGATAAGCGAAAAGAAAATATTGGGTGGGACTTGGAATCCACGGACAATAAAACTGGAGATGTGCGCTTTATCGAACTAAAAGGTCCTAGCAGGGTTGAATTGACCGATAATGAACGTGGTGCTGCCAAGACGAAAGGAATATCATATTACCTCTACGTTGTAGACGAAAATCGTGTTTATATCTGTCAAGATCCAACAAAGAATATTAAAAAAATCGAAGTCCTCCAAACACGCTGGAAAGTGTTAGATTGGAAGCACAAATCTGATGAATTATAGTGCGTCTTCCTTTTTTTCAGAGTGGAAGTGGTATCAAACGATTGGTTGCCCGGCCATCAAAATTATCATCGTATTCGAAAGACTGTGAAACACCATGGCCGGGAGAAGATTTTTATTATTGAAATAGAAAAGTCCGCCGCTTATTAGCCCCGACAACATCTTAAACAAGAAAATTACCATATTTCCATCAAAATGAAGGAAGCTAAAGAGCGCAGCCTGGATTAAGAGCATGAGGTAAACTCCATTTTGAGGCAAAGGTGCATACGCTACAAACTTGCTCTTTTTCTTTATCCTGTCGCTGAAGTTCCAGATTACCGTGGCTAAAGTAACTCCCTGGATCCAAAATATCAAGCCTCTGAATACGATTTCCTCATTTATCGGAGCTAAGATGCTGCTCGTAAATAATGCGAGCGCCGTTGGATAGCCAAAACCAACAAAGTAATTCTGGCGAGTTATTAGCACCAGAAGAAACAGAACTGAAAACATAAACAAAGCTAAAAATACTGGGATTAGTACAGTGGACTGCATTGAGTCGTATTTTAGCCTGATTTGCTTGCAAAGCCCGTATACGAGCCTGAATTCTGGGCTTTTTGGCTCGGGTTTAGATGCAATATATCTGTGATAAAGGAAAATCAGAATGACAGTGGTCAGCGTCGGGTAAATCAAATGATTTCCCCAATCAACTGTCGAATAATCAAAGACCATCTCACACACCTAATCGTCTTTCTTTTTCTTAGCACCAGCCTTCCTGAGAAGCTCAATTACCTTCTTGTTCTTCGCAAAATCCAACGGTAGATATCCCATCTTGTTTTTCGCGTTCACATCCGCGCCCTTTTCAATGAGGAAGCACACAATACCCTCATAATCCGCCCCCTTTACTTTTGCATGCGACATGGTGACAGCATCATGAAGCGGCGTGGCGTCGCCAGGCCCCTTCGAATTCACATCGGCACCATTCTCAACAAGGCTTTTCACAAGCTCAAGATTCCCCCTGAAAGCTGCAATGTGGATTGGCTGCGCACCGAGGTCATCACGGATATTCACATCTATATGTTTCTTTGATTCTGCCATCGAATCACCTGAAGTGCGTTTCGTCGCATCCTGTCTTCGACCATGCCTTGTACTTGTCAATGTCTGCAATCATAGGTGCAAACCTGACTTTCATGCTGGGGGGAATTGGGATGTTAGATGCCGATTCAAACCATGCAAGCGCAGTAGATGGGCAGCGAACCATTGCAGCCTCAAAGTCTTCCTGGTCCACTTTCTGCACCTTCCCGGATTCTGTTGCTCGCTGGAAAGGGGCGGCAGCGGCTTCGGTACAAAGAAGCTCGATGTCGCTGCAGGAATAGAAGTCGATTTTCTTCGCTATTTTACTGAAATCCACTTTGCCAATAGGCAGATCTCTTGAATAGTACATCAGGAGGGACTGTCGAGTCTGCAAATCTGGCACACCGACATAAATCAGCTTGTCCAGCCTGCCCGAGCGTATCATGGCAGTGTCCAATAGCCAAGGCGAATTAGTGGAGCCAAGTACGAACAATCCGCTTTTCTCATCAAGCGAGTCAAGTTGGGTAAGAAGCTTGTTGGTGAGGAGCCTGGTGCTCATGCCCTCTATTTCCCTATTAACCGCTAGTACTTCTATCTCATCAATGAGCACTATCATTTTTCCAACTCTTTTCCAAACATCAAAAAAGACGGAAAAGCCAGGCCCCACTAAATCAGAGAGGCTGGCGCGCCAAAACAGCCTATCCGTTTCACCTGCCAAAGCGCAGGCAGCATAGGTCTTGCCGCAGCCAGGTGGACCGTAAAGGAGCGCAGAGCCTGCATTCTTCCTGCCATACGCCTTTGCCATCTCGCTGAATTTCGAAGGATAGACTACTCGCTCCAGTAGATGCGCCTTTATCGTGTCATAGCCCACCACCATGGAGAAATTTGGCTTGGCAATCTGCCTGTTCTTCAAGTAGATCTCGAGCGCCATGCCAAATTCGTTAATCTGGCTCGCCATAAAGGGAGATATGAATGTCTTGAACTCTCTCTCCCCCAGCATTTCAAACCACTTTTCCAGGTCTCCGCTCGCCTTGTGATAGCTCAGGCAATCCCTTATCGGGCGCCAGGTGTCTATTGCCGCTGATAGATCCTCCAACTTCCTAAGAGTCATTATTGCCCTCTTGCGCCCCTCATCCATTATCACAAACTCGCCATTGGGCGTAAGCTTGCCATAGAACGACATATCTCGTAAGCTATGATACATATCCAAACCGTTAGGCATATCTTCACTGCATTCCATCTCATCATCTCTCCATCGCATTCACGCCGTTTTCCTCACCTATACACAATCACTGTCTTTCTCAGGCACTCTATGCAGATGACTGCAATCTTCTTCACGCCAACCGCTTTCTTCAAATTGAATTTTATGCCCCCGCATCGCGCGCAGGCAGTGTTTTGATAGCAGAACTCGCGCGTCTTCCTTTCGCGCTTTCTTTGCCTCAACCTGCGCAAGTACACGCGCCATTCGGAACCGGCCAATCTTTCCGGCAGCTTTTCACTTCTCATCTCATTGTTCTCCTTTTTCACCAGGAAGGGCGGAAAGAGGTAAACCGCCCCTCCTGGTTTGGTGATATAATTCAAGCTTTACTTTCATCCAGTCGGGAAGTTATCAGCCGCTTCCTCCCGCACTTCCTGCACTCGATTTGGATTATTTTCGTGATTTTGAGATCAGGCGAGGCGCACTTGTGGCAGTAAGCGCGCTTCAGCTCGTCTTCCAGCGTGCCTTTCACTCTTTCCACCTTCACTGGCTTGTCATCGCACTCGATTATTACACCATTTTCATCCGCCATAACATCACAATCCTGCATGCTCCTTTGCCGTCCTTTTTACTGCCTTGACATGGCTTGCCGTCATTCTCAGCATCTTTGCGTTCCGGCTTTGATAGTAGTAAGCCAGCCTTTCGCCTATTGTTTGGGATTCCGTCAGGCATTTCTTGAATTCCTCGCGCAGCGGCTCAGGAGACTCGCCCGCGTCGAGGCGCGCTTTAAGCTCTTTCATTCTCTTGTCTAAGTACCCCTGCAATACCGCAAGCTCTGCCATTTTCTCAAGGTTTTCCGCCATATTCTCACCCGTCTTTTATCGTCTGAACTTCGCCCCGCAACTTTTGCATTTGTAATTTGGTGAATTATCATCCATACAGCAGCCGCCAAGATCAACATAGCCTTTTTTTTCAGCACCATACAAATCCTTGCCAGGCTTTTCCAAGTTCTCAATCGGCATGCCATAGATAATTGGAATGACTTCGCCTGAGCCGCATTCCTGGCAGCACGGAAGTCTTGGAATTTTAATGAATTTTTTCATCTTACCTACCTTTTTCCTTGATTTCCTCTGCGAGCGCGTCATCCTGCATCACAAATGCATCTGCAATGGTACTGTCAGGGCAAATTGTCACAAGGTCGTCATTCCTTCTCATTAGAAAATCGTCTGCCATACTTTGAAGGTTTGGGAAATTTTTGTCTGCAATTTCCCGTCTCTTCTTTTCCAGCTTGAAAGGGTAGGTTATCACCATCCCCAGCCGGGCACCTTCTGCTTTTGCAACAGCCGCTGCAATAGGCGCAAGCCCGGTGCCCGTAAACCCACCCAAACCAGCGAAAAGAAGCACCTTCTTGGCCCCTGCAATCTCAATTTTCAGCAATTTATTTGCATGATCCCGCTCATCTGGAGACAATGGCAGCCTATAATAGCCGGGATCGGCAGGCCTCTCAAGAAGGGCAACATAGGACACATTGTTTAGCTTGGCTGCATCAGAAACACTGAAACGCTCTACTATGACCGTTTTGTTGCCCTTTATGCCGCTTCTTCTAAGTCTGGCAATGGTATTTGCCCCACAGCCCCCCAAACCCACAAAAACGGCATCAGTGTAATCATGGGCAAGCCTCTGTTCAATATTTTCCACCATCATATCACCCCGCCCTCATACTCTTTTCCAACCGCGTGTACCTCATTGACATCCAATTCACCTGAGATTTACAGTCCTCACCAAGGAAGATCTGCCCGACTCTTGCATCAAGCCATGGACGCATGTGCTTCACCCCCGCAGTTCTGTCTTTGTTATCATCAATTTCTTGTCAGTAGCATCAATCTCCGCACGAATATCCTGCTCACGCACCAAGAGGCACTTCAACTCAGCTTCAAGCATTTCTCTTTTCTGGCTGAGCGTGGTTTTTGCACTTTTCACAACTTTGACGGGTTCGACGCCCATGTTTCCACCTGATAACAAACTAACCTCCTTCATCAGCTTACATATGTGATTCTCAGTGTCCATTATGGCCTCGTCCGTATTCGCAATGTCCGCCTCAAGCCTCGTAATCGTGCCCTTTTCACTGCTCTTTACGTTCATTTTGCACACATTGTCGTGAAGTTTGTCTTTCTGGCATTTTAGTTCTTTCAGCTGGTGCTCAAGCTCATTCAGCCTAGTCTGCCTGGCAAAAAGCTCCTGCTGGCTCGCGTCCGTTTTTTTCTTCACCATTCCCATCGCCTCCGGCCAAAAGAAGTCGGGCGCAGACACCCCAACCTTCTGCGCCCCTCCAATTGGGAACTAATTAGCATGCAAAAGCTTATAAGAATATTCTACTTTAAAGTAGAACAGTGTATTAGATGGTAGAAGATGAACACAAAACTTGTGAGCTTGCAACCGAAACGCAAACGCTTATAAAAAATGCCACCGCTTTACCGTCCGTGGGAGACGACAAGCCAAAGAAGGTGCTAATAGCCACCTTATACACTCCAGAACCAGTCATACTCGCCTGCACACGTTTAGGCCCGGACAAGCTCATCCTGATTATAGATAAAGAGCCTGACGCCACCCTTACCAAGTCTTTGGAGCTTATCAAAGGCTCGCTTGGCAAGGTAATAGATATACAGGAAGTGAAAACAGACGCCTATGACATAGTGGACACCGCACGCAAGTGCGTTGAAGTCATCGATAAACAAGGAAAGGATGATGAAATATACGCAAACGTCACCGCAGGCAGGAAAACGCGCGCAATCGGGCTTCTTTTTGCCTCCTACGCGCGCCACGAGCGCGTTTTGAAGATTGCCTACAACCCTGAGGAGGACAAGAAGGCCATAGTGTGGCTTCCGCGATTGTCTTTCCACCTGAGCGAGAACGAGAAGATGATACTTGAGAAGCTAGATACAGGGAAGTTTGACTCAATAAAGGATTTGGCAGACAAGCTGGGGGAGAAGAACACGCTTTCTACTGCTATGGTATACCGCGCAATAGACGCGCTCAAGGACATGGATTTGCTCGTGACTGAACCTAAATTGGAACTTACGGATGCGGGAAGGATAGCGAGGTTGTAAAGGCAATATTTGGGAGCAGATTTGTGGAAATATGGGAAGATAGGACGGTGGTAAGATAGCCGCGAAGGATGAAACCAAGATTGAGACATATCTTCAAAAAATTGAGAATGATGTTCAAGAAAAGCTGTACGAACTCCTCATGATGCACTTACTTGAAGCGCGCAGGAAAATCCAGGTGAGGGAAATACGGCGCGCCTTGCGGGAATTGGTGCTGGATGAAGAAAAGCTGAATCCAATCTTGCAGGAAATCGAAAATAGCGAGGTGCGCCCGCACAGCAACTTGATCATACTGATAAGGAACATTGAGCCCTTAAAGACAAAAATGGTCCTCTTACTCGAGAAGGCACTTGATGAAATCGACTGCAATAAGCACATACCTTCCGATTCCGCATACAGATACCAGCTCATCATATGCAACTTTATCCTCTATTTGGATGATACTCAGGAAAGCATCAGGGCACGCAAAGGCAAGCTGATGGCGGCATATTTGAATTCGGAGTTTGAGCAGGCAGAGGAATACTCGCTCAAGTACTTTGTCAATGAAGTGCGCTTGACTTACGATGTAGACTACCTTTCCGACCGCCTTGAAAAAAAAATTGACAGGGGCGAATGGAATGAGGCTTGCTACTGCCTAATTATCGTGAAGCTGGTTGAGCCAGACAATGAGAATGTCGACCGCTGGGAAGAGAAGATTCGCTCAAACTTGCCAAGCAATGCATTATACTTCCGCCCCATGGCAAGCATTCCTACGGGAAAAACACTTGTTTTAGACACAAACATTGTGCTTTCCTTAATACTAGCAAAAAATGATGCTGTAGATTCGGATTTGGATAATGAACTTGGAAAAGTCATGGCGGGGAATAGCATAATCATCACCGATTCCGTATATGAAGAGGTGAAAAATCATATTGACTATGAAGTCAGCAGGGCGAAAGACCATCCCAGGCGGATGGCGGATTATGGGGTCGACAGCCCAGCGCACCTAAAAAGAAAATTAGATGGAAGACTTGAAAGATTTCTATTGCAAGTGCCTTGCAAAATAACAATTAGGAAAGAGGCAGACATGCAAAAAATAATTGCAATGTATAGCAGATACCCAAGAAAACTAGTAGATATATTGAATATGAAATTAGAGCATATTGACAAATATGAGAACGCACTTAGGCAAAAATTGCGGAAAATCGCGCAGAGAACCTGCTTATTGCCCGAGGAAGGAGATCTCCGGCTTTTGGCGGACTTGATGGCATTGAATACTTCGAACCAAAACGACAGTTATGCACTTTTGACTGACGACACGGATTTCAAGCATTTCAGCACAGCGATCCGTGACGAGCTCGGTGTGCAAGTATATAGCTTGAAACAATAGATTATAGTTATTGACATAAAAAAGGAGACAACATGAAACTCACCGATCTTAATGAAGAACAAAGGAAAGCCGCCACACAAGAAGGCAACGTATTCGTAGTGGGCAATCCTGGAACGGGCAAGACCAAGCTTATAGTTGGCCGGGTGCTTCACCTGCTTGACAGTGGGGTTGCGCCTGAAGATATTCTCTGCATGACATTCACCATAAAAGCGACAGATGAAATGCGCGAAAAGCTCATCGAAAACCTCGCGAAGGATCATCCTGCCGTAGCAGATGTGCGCGTTGAAACGTTCCATTCATTCTCCTTCAATTCAGTAAAGCCGTTCTTGGCACAGCGCGGGATAAAGACGAACGTCCTCAAGGAAGGAATGCAACGTTTCCTGCTTTTCAAGACGATAAAGAAGCTGGACATATTTGACTATTCCGATGAATACCTTGTTACCATTGCAGGCGAGTTTTCCTCAAAGCTCTCCTACCTCAAGTCATTCGGGACTAAGAAGAGCTACAGCGCGAAGGACATAATCGCGAAACTCACTGAAATATACGGTGAAAAAAAAGTAAGGCCTGAGATAGAGAAGATAACGGCGCTCGTGCCACACATCCCGCGCATCATAAAGGAATATGATGAGGAGAAGGCTAAACACGGAATTGACTACACGGACATGCTCCTCTATTTCAGGGAGCATCTCGACAAGCAGCCGATGCATTTTGATCATGTGATTGTCGATGAATTGCAGGATGCTAACGAGCTGCAGGCGGATATCGTGCTCAAGCTCGCTGAGAAAGGCACCTATTTCGTTGTGGGCGACAGGAAACAGAGCATCTTCCGTTTTCAAGGCGCGTCCATCAGCACTTTCCAGAGATTCGAGAAAAACGCGAAAGAATTCGTGTTGGTGAAGAATTACCGCTCAACTAACCAAATCCTACAGTACGCGAAAGAATACATCATCATGAAGACGGATAAGTACCAGGACGAGCTGAAGGGGCTGGCAAGCGAGAAGATGGGTGAGAAGCCGGTTATCATAAGCGCGGAAGACAACGCCTCTGTTGTGGTCCATTTGATAGATAAAATGCTGGAGAAACATGAGGAAGTGGCGGTAATCGCGCTGAAGCACGTACAGCTCAAGGAAGTGGCAGACAGGCTAGACCTTGTCGGCAAGCAATACACCATAACAGGCACGAGAAACTCCACTTCCGATTACACAAAAGAGTGCATTATTGATTTGATCAACGTGCTTCTGAACAAGGATAGGGACAGCTTCTTGCGCGTGCTAGCTTCTCCATTTGTCAACATCAGCTTCAGAGACGTGGTTGAGATAAAAGAAGAGATGATGGAGAAAGGGATAACTGACATAGAAAAGATGAGGGGAAAGCCTACGCTGAAAAGCTTTTTTGCCATGTACGACCGTTTCAAGGAAAACAGCGCCACGATGTACAAATCCTTTGGTATTCTCTTCGACCAATTCCTGCTTCCGTCTGCCCTGAGTTTAGGCAAGGATCAGTTCCTCACCACAAACGGCATCTATGCCTCTGTGCGCGAGTTCTTTGAGGATGGTATTTTCACCAGACATAGCGACATAATGGATTACATCTCCATCTCAAGCGAGATATACGAGCTCGTGATTGGGGAAGAGGAGAGCAAGATAAAGCTCTTCACGGTCCATTCGTCCAAGGGCAAGGAGTTCGAATCCGTTCTTTACATGCCTGCGACACCGGGAAGCGGGATAAAATTCATAGAATGGACCTTTGACGGCATGATATTGCAGGACTGTGATATACGGGAGGATCTGGATTTCGAGGATTTCAAGGTGGATTTTGTTGCAATGACGCGAGCGAAGAAAGAACTTACGGTCATAGGCAAAGACACTTACCATATAGATGGGATTTCCTCGAAAATCGATGATAGTGATATACCTAATCTTGAGACATTGAATCCTGAGACAAACACGCAACTATTCAACCGTTATTCCCATATCCTGCCTCTCTTGCAGGAGTGCGAGTATGACAAGGCAATTGTGGAGATAAACGGCCTGCGCAAGACGCGGCCTATTGTTTTGGACTGGCTTCTCAAGTATGCGGATGATAGAAGGCGCGCAAAGAAATCCTACTCTTACTCCTACTTCAATTGTTTCCTAGAGTGCCCACGCAAGTTCCTTTTTACCCAATTGCTTGACGTAGATGTTTTTGCTGAGAGCACGGGCGCAATGGATTTCGGCAGCGAAGTGCACGAGGCGCTTGAGGAAATGAGCAAGAAAGGGATTACCTCGCTCGAACACATAAAGGACGGGAAGGTGAGGAAGGCAGTCGCGAACGCGTTACTCTGTGAGGAAGAGCTTCTCTTGCGGCTGAAGGCGAAAACAGCGA
The DNA here is from genome assembly GCA_026396415.1 of Microcaldota archaeon. GTDB lineage: Archaea > Micrarchaeota > Micrarchaeia > Anstonellales > Anstonellaceae > UBA10161. The sequence continues at coordinate 4,339 of JAPLWX010000036.1, read as the reverse complement.
AATTTGTGAGCGCAGAGGCGGATTATTCCGTCCCTCTTTCCGATTTCCTTGGGAAGAAGTGCGAGGGGGTAATACACGGCTATGTGGACAAGGTGATTGAAGTCGGCGAGAAGATAGTGATTGTTGACTACAAAACAAGCAGAGGCGGAAAAGCGGATGGCAACCAGCTGCAGCTTTACCGCTATCTTTACAGCAAGGAGAAGGAAATCAAAGATATCGAGTCTATCCTTCCCTACTTCTATTTTGTTTACGTGCGCGAGAATCCTGTCAAAAGCGAGGACACGCAACCCGGCTATACCATCGCCAGCGCGCAAAGCTCCAAATATGAGGAGAAACTGCAGGAGATGCGCGATGCAGTGGAGAAGATCGCGCTCGGGGATCCAATGGTTTTCCTGGATAAGAATGAGAAGTGCTGTGATAGATGCAGCGCGAAGCTAATGTGTGAGAGGCTGGAATGGGAGAAAAGGAGGCATCGTGACGATGGAGCATAGGGATTTATGTGCGCAAACGGCAAAGAAACTGCCCTGTGGAAAGAGGAGAAGAAATAGGAATGGGGGAATAGCTGGGTTGTGAAAAGGGAGGAGAGCGAGACTTTGACAATGAGGGAAAGAAATGAATCCAATATTTACACTCGACTATTCAGAATTTGCAGTTGCAGAAGAGCTTAGCAAACGCCTTCAGAAAAATGATGGCTACCGAGTTCTCATGCCAGTAAATAGACAAAACAAGGGATTCGATCTCGTGGTTCTAAATACGAATAATCGCAAAATCATCAAGGTTCAAGTTAAGGGTGGCAGATCTTATGATGGGACAAATAAACCAGACGGCCACTATTGGATTTGGCATAATAATTTTATGCTGGAAGGCAGGGATGTTGATGCCGATTGGATAATAGTTCATGCAACCTACTGTTACGACAAATTACATCCAAAGATTAGAGGGGAGAATAAGGTCAAAATTTGGAAGAACCTTTATCTGTTTTTCAAGAAGAATGAAATGAAAACTATACTCAATGATTTTGAAAATAGGAAACGCAAACAGTACGACTTCAAGTTTAATGTAGATAATAAAGGAAACATTGTTTATGCACAAACGAAATACAATATAGACCTTAATAAGCACCTTATAGATAATAAAATTGAAGAATTCAAAAAAGAACTTTGCTAAATAAGCAAAAATATTCAGATGATCTCATGGCAAAACTTGAAGAAATTATTACTGGCGTATATTTGAACGGTTTGCTTTCTACTGGGCCAGTAAAAGTACTCAACGTTGAATCCCACGGAAAGGACATAAAAACGATATACTACATCGATAACGTTGGGCAAATGGGGCATCAGGTAATCGACAGGGCAAAAGAAACATCATTAGAACTTAGCATTGCAACAAACAAATGGACTTTTGACGCAGATCCAAAGATATTCAAGCTGGCGAGTGAGGCCAAGCGAATAAAGATGGCGTATATCTTCGATCCTATGCTAGCAGTACATACTTCTAAAATCCGAGCGTTGCCACATCAGATAACTGCAGTCTATGACACAATGCTGAATCGTCAACCGCTTAGATTTCTGCTCGCGGACGACCCTGGCGCTGGAAAAACCATCATGGCGGGACTTTTGATAAAAGAACTCATGGCACGCGGCGATGTCAAACGTTGTTTAATTGTAGCACCAGGTGGGCTGGTAGAACAGTGGCAGGATGAACTTTCAATTAAATTCAATATTCCATTCGATATAATCACACGTGATGCAATAACAGCCTCGCGCACTGGAAATCCTTTTTCAGAATCCGACTTAGTCATTGCTAGATTGGATCAGTTAAGTCGGTTCCCAGATGTTCAAGCCAAAGCTATGGTAGATGAATGGGACATGATAATATTTGATGAAGCCCATAAACTGGCTGCACACTTTTTCGGCAGGGACATAAAGGAAACAAAGCGCTATAAACTTGGAAAAAATCTAGCCAAAAACTGTAGACACCTGCTTTTGATGACCGCCACGCCTCATAATGGTAAAGAAGAGGATTTTCAACTTTTTCTGCAACTTTTGGACAATGAACGATTCGAAGGAAAGTACACATCTGATATGGGGGCACCTAATGTTTCAGATATTATGTGTCGGCGAGTGAAAGAAGACCTATTAACATTCGAGGAAAAGCCTCTTTTCCCTGAAAGGAGAGCATACACTAAGGCGTTTTTGCTTTCGTTAGATGAAAGAAATTTGTATGAAGATATAACCTCTTACGTAAAAACCGGTTTCCAAAAAGCAGAGCGACTAACTGAAGGCAGACGAAATGTAATTGGCTTTGCCCTCACCGTACTACAGAGGCGTCTTGCATCGAGTCCAGAAGCGATATATCAGTCCTTGAAAAGAAGGAGAGAGAAACTGAAAGTTAAGCTTCAGGAATGGACGGCTCAACGTGATGGTAAACTACCGCAAAGCGAAGAACTTGATGAATTTGCAGACGATTTGGAGGACTTGCAAGATTTAGAAGATAATCCTGATCAAGAAACCGAAGAAATGGAAAATAAAATACTAGATAAAGCAACATTATCAGAATCCATACCTGAGTTGGAATCAGAAATAGAAGAAATATCTAGATTAGAAGAATCAGCTAAAGCTTTGCGTGATAGTGAAAATGATTCAAAATGGGATGCTTTGCGGGATTTTTTGGATAGCCAGAAAGAACTACGTGAAACGACTGGAGGTCGTAAAAAACTCATAATATTCACCGAACATCGCGACACACTTACTTATCTTGAAACAAGAGTGCGTAGAAAATTAGGGAAACCAGGCGCAATAGTTACAATTCATGGTGGAACTCCTAGAGATATGAGGAAATATCTACAGGACAAATTTACCAATGACAAGGATGTTCAAATTCTCATAGCTACTGATGCAGCGGGAGAAGGGATAAACCTTCAAAGGGCCAATTTAATGATCAATTACGATGTCCCCTGGAACCCAAATCGGATTGAGCAGCGCTTTGGAAGAATCCACCGAATTGGACAGATTCATCCGTGTATATTGTGGAATTTTATCGCCAAGGACACACGTGAAGGCGATGTTTTCCAAACATTGTTTGACAAATTAGAGGAACAACGCCGCTCACTTGGTGGTAGAGTTTTTGACGTTCTCGGAAAGGTATTCACCGAAAAAAGTTTGACTAAACTTATTCTAGATTCAATACAATACAGCAATGCGCCAGAACGTAAGGCTTACATGGAAACTGCAATTTCAGGTGTGATCAATAAAGAAAAGATAGAGGAATCTTTGCGCCAACATGCGATAGGAGAGTTGTCTCTGTCCAAAACCGATATTGCACGTATACGCGATGAATTTGCAAGAGCTGAAGCTAGGAAACTACAGCCCCACTTTATCGGCTCATTTTTTATTGAAGCGTTTGAGAATTTGAGCGGCATCATTCGTGAACGTGAGTCCAATCGGTATGAAATAAAGGCCGTGCCAGCGCAAATCCGTCAATTTACAGCTATCTCTCGAATAAAAGTACTTCCTAAATATGAACGAATATGCTTCGACCGAACTTTGGAAAAAGTCGATGGCAAACCAGACGCAGAGTTTATCTCGCCTGGGCATCCGCTGTTCGATTCGGTTTTGGAAATTATAATAGAAAAATACGGATCGTCTTTGAAGCAGGGTGCCATCCTTAAGGATGTTACTGGCAAACTCACTGAGCCAGCACTACTTTATTATGTGGAAAATGCAATAGATGACGAGCGAAAAGCTTCTGACGGTTCCAATGTCAAAGTGTCAAGACAGTTCAATTTCGTTTATTACACTCAATCTGGCAAGAAAATAGATGCGGGTTATGCGCCATACCTAGATTGTAAACCATGTGATTTCAATTCAGCTAAAGATCTGCTGGGTTCGGATTGGTTAAAATCTAATCCGGAAGGAGCTATTGTGGATTACGCTCTATCAGATATTTTCCCTGCTGAATTTGAAAAAGTCAAGACAATGAGGGAAAGCTATGTGGAACGTGCAATGCGTGAAGTAAAAACCAGACTGAACTTCCAAATTCATTACTGGTCCAACCGCGCATATCAACTGAAGAAGCAGGAATTATCTGGAAATTTGAAGAACGATTTGAATTCTGGAAAAGCTAGTCATCGAGCAGATGATTTGTCTGCACGGATGGAACGGCGCCTTGCTGAACTAGAAAAGCAAAGACACCTAATTGTTGCGTGACAGCGCTTATGGAGCCAAGATAAATGGGGCTACGTAGGGCTTTTTGCCCTACGCCCTCTTAGTTTGTTTGGACCAAACAAGGAGGTGCCCCATATGGCATATACAGAGGAAATTGTAAATATAGCGGTAGG
>JAPLWX010000004.1 GCA_026396415.1 Microcaldota archaeon | reverse complement strand
GGAGAAAATCTTGTCTGCCGTCGGAGCAGACTGTTGCTTACCTGCTACCCAACTTTAAGGAAAGACAGGTCTGTGCCTGGCCTGCCGCAAAGAGCACGCTTGTGCCCGTTATTGTGCCTGCCACGCCGTTTATGGTTATGCCTGTCATGTTGTATGGCCCGGTTGCTTCCCGGTTGTGCACGCTCAGGGTCGTCGTATTTGCACCCACGGATGCGTCCATTATCGCAAACGGCTTTGCCTGGCCTCTCCAGTACGTCTGGCTCTGCGTAATCCTGGCATCAGATGCCATCCCCGGGAAGAACCCGAGAAGCGCAACCGATACCAGCGCAACAATCAATACAACCGCTAGGAGAACAAGATACTCTGTTGCGCCCTGCCCATGAATCCATCCCATAAAACCGCTCCGATAGGAACATGCATCCAACATCTGTTTCCTGTGCAGACACTTTAATTCCCAGCATGATTATATAAATATTCCCAGCCAGCTCCAGTTAAAGCTTGAGAAAAAATCAAAAAATGGCAATCAGGCGTATTTGCCCACGATGTTCTTGGTCCCGTACTGCGTGTCCGGGGCCCCGCTTGGCTTGGTGTAGGAAATCGTCACGTTCAAATCATAGACGCTTCCGCCCGGGTGGCTGCCCATGCCTGATACTACCAAAGCCTTGCTTTCTCCTGCAGAAAACGATGCGTTGGTTGAGTTGTTGTAGTAGTTGCCCACCTGGAACGAGGTGACTGTGAACGGCCCCGCCGCCTCCATGTTCTGCAGCATGAAGCTCCCATAGCCGGTCGAGTTTATCTCGCTCTCCGTGATTGCAAACGGGGTTGCCTGGCCCCTCCAGTATGCCTGGCTCTGCGTGATTTTTGCGTCAGTTGCCATTCCCGGGAAGTACCCCAGGAGCATGATTGCCACGAGCGCGATGATCAGCACAACCGCGAGAAGGACCAGGTATTCGGTCGCACCTTGCCCGCGGCAAGTGCGATAAGTCGAATCGCGATTCGACTGTGTAGCGCCTTGCCCCTTGTTTGCAAACGTCATAAAAACCCCCGATTGCCATCTGCTTTTGGCTGCCTTGACACATGGCATGCCCATTTTAACATGCGAGCTATAAAAATCTTTGTTTGCCAAATGCAGCCATGAGGCTTTCAGCGTTTTTCCTTTTGCTTGCCGCGGGAGTGCTGGTGCTAACAGGCGCTCCCTGGGCAAAATACACTGAAAACCTCACTGTCCAGGTCTTTGACAATTTCCTTCGCCCGGTCGAGGGCGCGCAGGTCTATGTTGATTACGAGTTAAACTCCGTGAAAGGAAATATCGAGACCAAGCCAAAGCTTACCGATTCGCATGGGTACGCAGGCATGCTATTCACCAACTATGAATCAATTGACAGCGAAACTGAATATTCATACACGCTGTATGTGAAATATGGGGACCAGCTGGACTCGGCTTCGCTCATTGCCGTGGATGGGGAGAACAGGATATACACGATGCAAGTCGAGTCGTACATTGCACTCGTGCGCGTGTTTGACCAAAATGGCCATCCGCTGCAGGCAAACGCAACGGTGGGCAGGGCAACAAAGCCGACTGACTCGTCCGGCAGCACATTTTTTGCCCTTCCCCCGGGCAACTACGCCCTCAAGGTGGAGCGGAACGACCTGGTGAAAAACATCCCGCTCGCGATTGCCAATTCGACAGGCGACCAATCGATTGACGTCATGCTCAGTTACTACAAACTCGATGTCCATGTGCAGGATGACAGGCGCCACCCGCTATCCGCAAATGTGGAAGTGAATGGCGCTGGCTCCGAAACAGACAGCGACGGGATGGCTCATTTTGAGAACATCACCATCAACTCCCCGCAGGTCATAGTGACATACGGGCAGGGCATAAAACGCGTACAGCCAAACCTGCAGGCCAGCCCCTCCTTGGAAGTCACTTTTGACCTCAGCAAGCCATCAATAAAAGACCAATACTCCGCGCTTTCGTCATCCGGGGTAGGCATGATACGCTTCTTCGTGGAGGATGTCGGGCCGGAGGCTAGCGGGATTGACGCGGTTTCTGTCTCGTATGAGGTTGCAGGGGTGCAAAACGCGCTTTCAGTCTATGCAATAGGCTACAACAGCTTCGAGGCAAAAATCCCGGCACAGCCAGCCGGCACCCTTGTGAAGTACACAATCAGCGTCTCTGACAAGGAAGGCAACACCGCTGTTGGGCATGGCGACTATGTGGTTTCGCTTGGCGGGGGCGCGCCTGGTGCTGCAAACACAAGCTCGCCAGGGGCATCGATGCCTTCCATGCCTTCCATTCCCAACGAGGGCATATTTGTGGGCATAGCGGTGCTTGCAGTGTCTGCCTTTGCGGCAATCTATTATTTCAACAAGAAAAAGGGAGGCGAAATCCCCCCTCCGCCGCTCGCGCCGCCAATGGTTCCGCAGCAGTGAGTTTCGCATTGCTTTTATAAATCTCCATTCCCAATCCATTTTGGTGGAAGAATGGATGAAGTTATCACTAAAACAGACTTGAAGCTGAAGCCCTTTTCGCGAGGGAAAGTGCGCGACACGTACGAGCTTCCGGATGGCAGCCTTTTCATGGTTGCGTCGGACAGGCTTTCAGCATTCGACGTTGTTTTCCCGGACGGGATTGAAAAGAAAGGGCGCGTGCTTACGCAAATGTCCCTTTTCTGGTTCGGGCGCCTGAAAGGGATAGTGGACAACCATCTTATCTCCACGTCAGTGCCGGACGGCCTGCCATCCTACCTGGAAGGCAGGTGCATGACGGTGAAGAAAGTGAGGATAATCCCGCTTGAGTGCGTGGTGCGCGGCTACATGGCAGGCTCGGGCTGGAAGGACTACCAGAAAACAGGCGCAATCTGCGGCATGCCGCTGCCCGCTGGCCTGAAAAACGCCTCCAGGCTCCCGCAGCCCATATTCACGCCCTCCACAAAGGCGGAAAAGGGGCACGACGAAAACATCGGAGAGAAGGAAGGCGCGGCGCTTGTCGGCAAGGAAACATACCATGCAGTGCGCGGCCTGTCGTTGCGCATCTATTCCGCGGCGGCAGATTATGCAAAGGCGCGCGGCATAATCCTCGCAGACACAAAATTCGAGTTTGGCGCGGATGCCGATGGCAAAATAATACTCGCGGACGAGGTGCTCACTCCTGACTCCAGCCGCTACTGGCCTGCCGATTCCTACAGGGAGGGAGTTTCCCCTCCCTCGTATGACAAGCAGTTCGTGCGCGACTACCTGGAAACCACGGGCTGGGACAAAATGCCGCCTGCGCCCCGCCTTCCGGCCGAAGTGATGAAGAAAACAACCGAAAAATACGTGGAATGCTATGAAAGGCTGACAGGGAAGAAATTCCCTTACTAGCTCGTGCAAACAAATAAATATGTGCGCCCACACAATGCAAATAGGTGAGAAAATGGCAAACATAACGCTTTCCATCCCAGAAATCCTGCATGCGAGGATGCAGGAGCACTCCGAATACAAATGGAGTGAAATAGCGCGCAAGGCAATAGAGCAGAAAATAGATGAAGCCGAGTTCCTCGACGACCTGCGTGCCATTTCAAAAGCGGAAAAGGAGCACAAGAAAGGAAGGACAACATCGCACAGGCAGCTTATCAAGGAACTGGGGCTTGAAAATGAGCTGTAAAATATCATATTCGGAGGACGCAAAGGATTTCATAAGGAAACTTGACAAATCTGTCCAAGTTCCGCTTCTCAAGAGAATAGAAAAACTAGGTCAGCATCCAGAACTGGGCGAGTCGCTCTCCAACCTACTGAAAAACAAGAAACGGGTCCACGTTGGCAAATTCAGGGTCATTTATTCGATTGTCCAAAATGAAGTGCTGATAGCGAAAATCGGCCACAGGAAAGATGTTTACGATTGAACACAAGGTGATATGATGGCGGACGTGCTAATATTGGTAGGAAGCGAATCCGACATGCAAGTTGCGAAAAAGGCAGCTGATGCGCTTACTGAGCTTGGCGTAAGCCACGAGATAAAGGTGGCTTCCGCGCACAGGCAGCCTGGCTTGCTTGACAAGATAATCAAGGGGAGCGATGCAAAAGTGTTCATTGGCATCGCAGGCTTGTCTGCCGCGCTTCCAGGCGTTATCGCAAGCAAGACGAAAAAGCCGGTAATCGGCGTCCCGGTGGATGTTGCGCTTTCCGGGCTGGACGCGCTTCTCTCAATGATGCAGATGCCGGCGGGCGTGCCGGTTGCCACAGTAGGGATTGGCAATGGCAAGAACGCGGCAATCCTTGCCGCGCGCATACTTGCCATTTCCGACGCAAAGCTTGCCTCGAAACTGAACAAATAAGGAGTTGTGGTTTTTGTGCATTTTCCGGAAATATTGAAGAGGTGCAAGCGCGGCCCGCAGGTCGTGCTTCCCAAGGACATTGGCGTCATACTCGCCTATTCGGGCGTCGGCAAAAACTCAGTCGTGGTTGATGCGGGCGCAGGCTCGGGCTGGCTTGCCATCTCGCTTGCGAACGTCGCGAAAAAAGTCACGAGCTACGAGTGGCGCGAAGAATTTGCGGAGCTTGCGGAAAAGAATGCGAAGCGGGCGGGCGTGGAGGGAACGCTAACGATTAAGCGCGCAAACGTGCTTGAGGGAATCGAGGAGCGCGAGGTGGACTTGGTAACCCTTGATTTGGCCGACTCTGACAAGGCGGTGGCGCACGCGCATGCCGCGCTGCGCGCCGGCGGCATGGTTTTCGGCTATCTTCCCCATGTCGAGCAGGCGCGCCGCTTTTTCGAAGCGTGCGAGGCTGCCGGGTTCGGGCAGCCGCAGATGACGGAGGCAATGGTGCGCGACTACCTGGTGCGCGCATCCGGCGTGCGGCCGGAAAACACGGGCCTGACGCACACCGCTTATATAGTTTATGCAATGAAAAAGTTGCAGACAACTTTTTCAGCATTGTAATGAGATGCCCGCAGGCATCGAAATTACAATGCAACAAAAAAATGAAGAGGGAATTGAATAGGGGTGGTTTGGATGAAGTGGCTTGGCATGGCAATGATTCTGGCAATGGCGCTTTCGCCACTGGCCGCCTTCTGCAATGACAGCGACGGGGGCGTGAACATTTTTGCCCGCGGGACAGCCACTGGCACCATGTGCGGCTCGAATGCGACCGTTTCGCGGACGGACTTTTGCACTGGCAGGAACCTGACGGAATACCTGTGCGCGCAAAGCATGAACGGCTCAGGCAGCTGCATCTCCAGCCTCAACGCAGTCTGCGTATTCTCCTGCTCCAACGGCGCGTGCGCCAGCCAGGGCGGCAGCTCCAACAGCACAAGCAAGATGGCTGCCCCCGCAATGGCTCCGGGCCAGGCATCCGACACCTTGAGCTCGATGGCCGATACGAGCGGCAACATGTATGCCGAGGTGATGAACACCCTGGGCATCTACATGCCGGGCGCGATTCGATATAATTACACCAACGTCACGAACAAGACAACCGCGCGCCCCGCCGGCGCAGCCATCAGCACCAACACCACGAACAAGACAACCGCGCGCCCCGCCGGCGCAGCCATCAGCACCAACACCACGAACAGGACGGCGGCAAAGCCCTCCGCCCTGCCGGCCTACAATTCAACAAACAACACGAACAGGTCCACAATGCGCCCCGCCGGCGCAGCCATCAGCACCAACACCACGAACAGGACGGCGGCAAAGCACAACACGAACAGGTCCACAATGCGCCCCGCCGGCGCAGCCATCAGCACCAACACCACGAACAAGACAACCGCGCGCCCCGACGGCGCAGCCATCAGCACCAACACCACGAACAGGACGGCTCCAGCGACTACTAAAATAGTGGCAATCACGCCAGCAATCACCGCGGTGCAGCAAACAACAACCGCGCCGCCTGCCGCCAGCGAGACCAAGCCAGTGGCAATCACCCCGCCAATTGCCGTGCTGCCTGGCGCTGTAGGAACCAAGCCTGTCTCGGCAACAACCGCCAGCACCGGAACCAAGCCAGTTCCAACCGCAACCGCGCCGGGCACATCTGTGGAAAACCCGTCGCCATCAACAGCCACTGCAAAAACAACGATAACGGACAAGCAGGCATCCGACATCGTAAACTCGATGGCTGACACGAGCGGCAACATGTATGCCAAGCTGATGAACATAATTGGCATCTATGTGCAGGGCGCAAAGTGAGGCGCAGCGCAAAAAACGCCCCAAGGCAACCATTTAAAATAATGTGCCCTCATATCGCCTTCGCGAATGACGCTTAAAGGTGATACTGTATGACGAAAGTTACAATTCCTGCCATAGTCGAAGGAGGGCGCGCGAACGCAGGCCCGCCGCTGGGCCCGGCATTGGGCCCCCTGGGCGTGAACATAAACGGGATAATCGACGAGATAAACAAGAAAACCGCCCCGTTTGCAGGCCTTAAGGTGCCTGTGAAAGTGGTGGTGGACAAGAACGCCAAGACGTTCGTCATAGAAGTGGGCAGCCCGTCCACAGGCGAGCTCCTCAAGAAGGAGGCCGGCGTGGAAAAGGGAAAGAAGGGCGGAGCGGACGACCCCAAAGTGGTCGGCAACCTCCAGTTCGAGCAGGCGGTCAAAGTCGCCAGGATGAAGACCAACGGCTCGCTTGTCAGGAACCTCAAGAACGGCGTGAACGAGGTGCTTGGCACGTGCGTCTCGCTCGGGATAACCGTCGAGGGGCAAGACGCGCGCAAGGTCATCGAGGAAGTCAAGGCCGGGAAGCACGATTCCCAGCTCGCAGGCTAGAGTCGGAGCATCGGCTCGAATCGGCTGATTCTCATTTCCCGCTTGCGCCCTAAACCCCTGATGGGGCACTCGTTTAAATATTCTTTTCGCGCAGTCAGGTGCGGTAATCAAATGAAGAGCACTGCACCAGCTATTTTCCTTCTTTTTCTCATTCTCTCTTCAGTTTCATTTGCATCGGTGCAGTGGAGCTATACTGCGCAGGGCGCAATAATCGGCAAGCCGCTCCTGGTTTCCGACAAGGTCGTCTTTTCCACATATGAGGGGAAAGCATATGAATTCTCGGCAGACCGAGGATCCATTTCCTGGGCATACGATGCCGACGAGCGCATATCCGTGCCTGCGGTGAAGGTTTCCCCGGATACAATCGCAGTGGCAAGCCAAAGCGGAAGGCTCTCATTCCTTTCCGCAACCGGCAAGGAAGGTGCGGTGGTGCATCTCCCGTCAGCCCCGCTTTACCTCGCAGGCGATTCGGGCAATGTTTACGTTTCACTGCCCGACGGCGTCCGGGCATACTCGCAGGCAGGCGTTTCCGTCTGGAACGTCTCGCTTCCAGGGCCGGCCGGGCCGATAGGCGCATTCGGCGACACGGTCTATTTCACATCGGGCAGGCTGCTTTACTCCATTGCCGCGAAGAACGGCGCGCAGAATTTTGCCGTGCCTGCCGAGGATTCATTCCTCTCGATGCCCCTGGAATACGAAGGCAGCATCTATTTTGGCGCCACGGATGGCAGGCTTTACTCGTTTGACGCGGTTTCGGGCCGCCAGCGCTGGTATTTCCAGACCGGCGGCTGGGTGCAGTCCACTCCCGTGCGCTTTGGCGATTCGATATTCTTTGGCTCAAACGACGGTTACTTTTATTCTATAACCGACTCCGGCAAGCTGCGCTTCAAGTACAAGACTGGCGAGGGGATTTGGTCCGAGCCTGTGCTCTTTTCAGGCAAGGGCGGGCAGCAGGTGTCATTCGGCTCAAACGACGGGAACATCTACGGGCTTGATGCCATCAGCGGGGAGATTGTCTGGTCATTTTCAGCAGGCGGCAGGCCTGGAAGCGCAGCCGGGAAGGGCGACAATCTTTTCTTTGGCACAAGCATGGGCAAATTCTATTCCCTTTCCCCGTCCCCCATGTGCAGCTTTTCCTGGCCCAGGAACGGCGCGTCAGTGGGCGACTGGCCAATCGACGTTGATGGTACGGCATATTCCGATTCCGGCGTGCAGGATGTGGAGGTCCGCCTTGAGGGCGGGAACTGGCAGCCTGCGAACGGCTTGGAAGACTGGCGTGCAAAGGTGGATTTCACAGGCCAGCCTTTCGGCGCATACCGCGTGGAATGCCGTGTCACCGACTTGTCCGGGAAGCAGCAATCAGCCGATTATTCCTCCATCACGCTTGTGAAGGGGCAGTCCGTGCCCCTCCAGAAAATGTCCGTCCTGGCCCCCTCCGAGGCAGGCATTAACGAGACAATCACGATATCCGCGCGCGACAGCCGGGGCGTGGAGCTTACCGGCGTGGCGCTTTCGGTCGGGGGCGTGAAGGAGGATGGCGACAGCCCGTTCTCCGTGGTGCTTGGCAAAAGCGGCAGCGTGCCGATCTCGATAGAAAAGCCCGGCTACGAGCCCGTCCCATTCGTAATCATAGGCACGGGCGGGGACAACTTCCTTATTCCCATTCTCGCGCTTGTGGCGCTCTGCGCGCTCGGGTTTTTCGCTTACAGGAAGTTCGTTGCGAAGAAGAAGTAGCTATTTTTTTCCCTTATACACCATCAGCACATCGTCGTGCCACTTGCCATAATGGTTTACGTATTCATTCCGCCTGCCACATTTCGCAAACCCGAGCTTGCGGTAGAGCCTAGCAGCAGGCTTATTTCCATCAACGTACTCTATCCACATGCGGTGCGGCTTGAGTTTTTTCCTCGCAAGCGCTATGCACTTCCTCAAAAGAAGCTCGCCAAGCCCGCGCCCGCGGTATTTTTTCGACACTGCAAGCCCGAAATGCACGTTGCCTGATTCGCATTCCGTACTCTTCCTATTCGCGTCGCACACGCCTGCCAGGCGGCCCCCTGCCACGAGCAGCACGCGCACATGGTTCCCTTTCTTTATATCTGCCTTTATTCCAGCGAGCCATTTCCTTTCCTGGGCAATGGTCTTCTTCTTCCTTATTCGGATGTATGCTTTCTCGCCTGCAAAAGGGTTGATGAAGTCCATGAAATCTTGCGCAGTGAAGCCTCTAAGGTGCGAAGGTTGGACCACCTCGACAAATCTAACGTCAACATTTGGCAAAACTTTTTTTGGCATGCCATCACGACGCATTGGCTGCGTCAGACGCCTTCTGGAACACCTTGATGGTGTTCGCCTTGATGGTGACCGGGATTGGCACCGCGACCTCGGTGAGCTCCACGGTCACCTCGTCCTTGTTGGTGTCTATCCTTATCACGCGCGCCTTCTCGCCCTTGAACGGGCCTGAGACCAGCTCCACCACGTCGCCTTTGGAAATGGAAAGCACCGCCGGCTTCGCGGCCTCTATCATGCCCTCGATGTCCTTGATTCCCATGGGGCGGTCAAGCACGCCTTTTATGTGCGGGATGCGCAATCCTGCCTGGCGGACAGAGACCTCGTCCTCCCCCTCCACAATCAGGTAGCCCTTGAGGTCCTCGAAATAGGCAATGGCGGGAATCTTCAGCCCTTCCTTCTTTATCTTCTTGTAGAGCATGTCAAGCACGATTTTCTCCTGGCCGACCGTTATCTTGTAAACATATATCATTTTTCCACCCAACCATTCCTTTCAGTTGCAAACGCTAGACCAGGTTCACCACGAACGAAAGTATCACGCCAATGAGGCCCACGGCTATCATGCCAATGCCTGTGACTTTGATTATCCTCTCGAACTCCTTCTGCCTCGGGCGCGTGGCAACATTCATCACGCGCATCGCCTGCTTCACCCATCCTGCAATGTCAAACATAATATCCACCTTTTCCGCATCAGCGACATTTATCCGAGCAGGTCCAAGTCAAGCTCGGCATCCTCCGCCCTCGCGCCTGCGTTCATCGCCGCGCTTGCCAATTCGTACTGCGGGAACTTTGCGCCTGCAAGCACGCAAAGCACGCGCACCGAGCTCTTCTTTGCATTCTTCTCCACGCGCGCGCCCCAGATGATGTGCGAGGACGGGTCGATCCGCTTTGAAACCTCGGAAACGATAAGCTCGGCCTCGCGCAATGTCATGTCCTCCCCGCCCACCACGTTGATGAGCGCGCGGTTCGCGGTTGAAATGTCCACGTCCAAAAGCGGCGAGTTCATCGCCGTATCCACTGCAATCAGCGCGCGCTGGTCGGGCTTCGCCTCCACAGATGCCTCGCCTATGCCGACCACCGCGCAGCCTGCGCTTGACAGGATGGTCCTAAGGTCGGCAAAGTCCAAGTTGACCAAGCCAGCCTTTGTCACAAGCTCGGCAATTCCCTTCACTGCTCCGGCAAGCACCTCGTCGCTTACCTTGAATGCCGTGTTGAGGGGCAGGTCGGGCACGATTGAGAGGAGCTTGTCGTTCGGGATGACAATGACTGTGTCCGCGTGCTTGCGGAGCTTGTTCAGGCCTTCAAGCGCGTTTTGCATCCTTACCTTCCCCTCGGATGCGAACGGGAGCGTGACAACCGCGATGGTGAGCGCCCCTGCCGCCTTTGCCTGCTCTGCGATGATGGGTGCGCTTCCCGTCCCTGTGCCCCCTCCAAGCCCGCATGTGATGAATACCATCATGGCGTCCGCAATCGACGCCTTTATCTCCTCGGCCGACTCCTTTGCCGCCGCCTCGCCCACCGAAGGGTTCGAGCCTGCGCCCATGCCGCGCGTGGTCTTCTTGCCAAGCAATATCTTCTTGTCCGCGCCCATCTTCACAAGGTGCTGCACGTCGGTGTTCATGGCAACAAGCTTGATGCCCTCGATGCGGACATCGTGCATCCTGCTCATGGTGTTGCAGCCCGATCCGCCGGCGCCCACCACGTAGATTTTCGGCCGTGACTGCTCGATGAATTTCAAAAGCTCCGCGTCCTCAGGAGAAACGATTATCCCCTCGGGGATGTGCGCCTCGATGTTGTCAAGCCCCATATGATTACCGTCCAGGATGCCTTGCCAAAATTAGCAGACGCAGGATTATATTACTGATGCAGTGCCGCCCTCGCGCGCGCTAACCTTGTTTTTGGCAACGGCGTTAGGGTGGAAAAGTTTTATAAAAGCGCTGCCCATGCCCGCGGTTTTTTGCGCTTTGCCCGCGCGCAGGCGCTTCCGCCAGGAGAGCATAAAGAAAAAAAGGGCTACTGCATCGGAGGCTCTTCCTGCACGTTCTTGGCTGATTCGGGCAGCGATTTATTCATGTTCGCCTTATCCAGAATCTTCTGCTTGAAGATGGCAGGCACCATTTCGCAGATTGCATAGGTGTCATGGGCGGGCCTTGTCGGTTGCCTGGCTCTCTCTCTATCCTTTCATCGTTCCTTCTAACAAACAATAGCGTTTCCCGTTCGTTTATCTTTTTTTGAAATATTTTGGAATAACCTGCGGCTTCCCTTACCTTGTAGATGGGCGTGCCCGGGTAGCCGTCGTAACCAGTGTATTTGCCATTCAGCATGCCGACCAGATAGCGCTGGCCATTAACCTCAACGATAGCGTTATTCTTCTTTTGAGTTGATATGATGTCTATTGGTTTTTGCATCGTCATTTTGCCACATTTGCCATAATATGGATAGAAGGGTATTTAAACCTATCTTTACTCTTTCTATCACACTAAGAAACGCCTGCCAGGCGTTCGCAGCGCACAGGTCAGCCGACCCTGGAAAGCACGCTCTTCTCCAGCTCCACGCCCTCCCATCCCTCAAGCGCCTTGACGGCAAAGTCGAGCTTGGTCTCGGAATCGGAGTGTATCTCAAACAGCGGGTCGCCCTTCCTCACCTTGTCGCCCCTCTCGCAAAGCAGCTTGACTCCCGCAACCTTGTCGTTGGGCGCGCCTGCCGCGCGCGCTATCTTGGAAAGCATCCTGTTGTCGATGTGGAACACGCGCCCATCTGCCTCGGCAACCACAATGTGCCTTTGCTTTGCCACCGGGACGTCCGACAGCTTGATTCCTTTCTTCCCGCCCTGCAGCTCCACGATTTCCTGGAACTTGGCAATCGCCTTCCCGGAATTCAGCACGCTTTCGGCGGTGTCAAAGCCGCTGCCCTTCTTCACCTTGCCCGTCATCTCGAGTATCTCGCCTGCCAGCCTGCAGGACTTTTCGCGCAGGTCTGTCGGGCCTGTGTTGTTCAGGACGGATATGACATCAGCGCACTCAAGGGCCGGGCCGATGCCCACGCCGATGGGCTCGCTCCCGTCCGTTATGAGCACCTCGATTTTCATGCCGAGGCGCTTGCCTATTGATATGAACTGGTCTGCAAGTTTTTTCGCTTCAGCCTGGTTCGCAAGCTTCACGCCCCTGCCAATCGGGATGTCTATCACCACGTACTCCGCGCCCACGCTTTTCTTCTTCGCAAGTATGGATGCGAGCATGACGCCTTCGGGGTCGAGCGAGAGGGGGTTCCGGATTTTTATGAGCTTGTCGTCCGCGGATGCGAGGCGGAGCGCCCCTCCCCAGACCACGCAGCCTTTTGATTTCTGGACCACTTCGCGCATGTCGTCAATAGGCAGCGAGACAGAGCACAGCGTCTCCATGGTGTCCGCAGTCCCCGCTGCGGATGTAATCGAGCGGCTTGACGTTTTCGGGATGTAAAGCCCTGAGGCTGCGATTATGGGCACCACCACCATGGTCGTCCTGTTGCCTGCCACGCCCCCGACGCAGTGCTTGTCGCAGATTGGCGAGCGCCCGAGCTGCAGCGTCTGGCCTGACGCCACCACGCTGTTTGTCAGGCCCACCACCTCGTCCTGCGTGAGGCCGCGGATGTACATGGAGGTTATGAAGGATGAAAGCTCGGCCTCGGACAGGCGGTTCTGCATGAGCTCCGTCATCACGATGTCCATTTCCTTCTCCGCCAGCTCCCCGCCGTCCATCTTCTTCTTTATGTATTCGATGGATGCCGGGCGCTGCATGTGCATTATCTCTATCTGGTCGCCCTCCTTTGCGTCAAACTCCGAGAGGACCTCGGAAAAAAGCATTATCTCCCCGCGCGAGACCAAATCGTGCGAGAGGTCGATGATTGCGACCTCCTGTTTCTTCCCGCAGGAAAGCACCACGCGGTGCGACGCGTACAAGTCGTTCTCGTGCGCTTCCTGCTCGTTCAGCACCACGATTTTCCCGCCTGCGGTGAGGTCGAGGATTTTCGCGCGGCAGATGTACTTCTTGTACTTCCAGACCTCGTCCTTTGGCTTGAGCCTGCTTGCGCCAGCGGTCACGATGTCGCCAATGTTCATGGCTGGGAAATCGGTTGTCAAATTTATAATTGTAGTTGGCGCACGCCACATGCGCCCGGCGCTTGCTCCGGGAAAATGCGCGAAGCGCTCCCATCCTGCTTGCTGGGACGGCGCTTCCGCTAATTTTTATGAGTTGAGCGTGCGTCCTCGCACGCTGCTCTCCAAATCCTCGCTTGCGCTCGGATTTGTAGATTGAGCGCTCTTGCGCTGCCAAACAAATCCAGCTCTCGCTGAGATTTGTTTGTTGTGTCAGCAGCAATGCGCGTTCCCGCGCATAGCGCAGTACAGGCAACATCGTAAGAGGGCTTAACTTCCGAGTTCGGAATGGGTTCGGGTGTTTCCCCTCTCCTATGACCGCTGACAGGCTTTTGTATAAAGCGAACGGTTTTTAAGTCTTCCTTCCCGCCTCACGATCCGAGCGCATCTGCTAAAGCCGCGCGAAGCTCGCCTGCGGCCTTCCCGGCATTCTCGCACTGCTTGCTGGATGAACAAAATTCCTCGATTGCGCGAAGCGCGCCAATCATCCTCTTGGCATCATTCGAGTGGATTGCGATGTCAGACCATACCAGGGCATATGCATCCTTGGTAGATATGTTTTGCGCAGCCTCAAATGCCCTCATCCAAAGGTCCGATGCCTTGCAAAACTGCCTCGTTTTGGCATATGCGTCCGAAAGGCAGTCGATTGCAAGCGCGCTTCCGATGTCCAACGCCACCGCTTCCTCGTAATGCTTGATTGCGTCTGCCATCGCCCCTTTCCAGACCCGGGGCTCATATTTCTTATCCCCCTCTTTTGCCCGTCCCTCCGCCTCGTCCCCCAAAATCAGGTGCACCAGGCTGCATGCCTGCGCAGGGGTCTTGGCCGAAGCGCGCTTCTCGCGCGGTTTGCCCTCATACGCCGCCTTATCGTCATCATAGGCATATTCATTGCCGCCAACTTCCAGCTGCAGGTCGAAATTCCGGCCCAATGAAAGCGTTGGCGTTGCCCCCAGGCGCGAATAGACGTCGAACAGCGCAAGATATTCCAGGTTCCTGTTTTTCCACAGGTTTTCTGTGCCTGTGCCGAACCAGTCGCGAATCGTGTCCAGGATGGCAGAATTCATCCCCATGCCCGGTGTAATGCTTGGGAATCTTTCCCATATCTTGAGTGCCGCCTTTTCAACCGCGACTGCATATTTTTCAGTGAATAATTCCCCGTACCTGGGGTCTGCCCCGAACCTGGAATCAAAAAGCTCCGCGCTGGCAAGAGCCTTCTCATTCAGGTAATGCGGCGTTGCGAGCCTGTCATATAAAGGGTGTTTCTGGGTGATTTTGGCAATGCCTGCCACTATGAGGTCCCCTCCCTTTCCGATTGCAATGCGGCTAAGCTGGTTTGGCTGAATCATGTTCATTTGATCATCTTATGTATGCATTATTGGGATAAGTGTTTAAAAATGTATGTTTATGTCTACTACCCGCCATCCTTCCCGGCAGGGCAACGGTTTTTAAGAGGCAGATGCGTTTTTATCACTTATGAAAGCCGCGCTCTTCACGGACAGCTACCTGCCAAACACCGACGGCGTGGTCAGCTCCATTCTCGCCTACAGGCGCGGGCTTGAGGCCGCGGGACACAAGTGGGCGGTGTTCGCGCCTGACGCGCCAGGCTACAAGGACGCGCCCGGCGACGAGGTCCTCAGGTTTTCAGCCGTGAAATTCCCCCCCTACCCCGAGTACCGCGCCGTGCTTTTCCCATACTCCATCTCCGCAAAGACTGCGCAGAGGCACAAGATACAGCTGGTGCACTCCAAGGCAATGATGTCCATGGGCGTGGCTGCATACAGCTTTGCACGGCGCTGCCGCCTGCCATGCATGGCGTCCATGGAGACCATGGTGCCTGACGGCGTGCACTATCTCTCCAAGAACAGGCAGGTGCAGGCGTTTGGCAAGGACATTGCCTGGTCGTACCTGAAATGGCTGTACTCGCACTATGACCTGGTGACTGCGCCATCCCGGCACACAAAAGCGCGCCTGGCGCGCCATGGCATTGAGTCCGAGGTACTGCCCTCGCCTGTGGATACCCTCCGCTTCAAGCCAAAGCCATCAGGCGGAGCGCAAGTGAGGCGCGAGCTTGGGTATGGCAAGGCGGACAAGCTGGTGCTTTCAGTGGGCAGGGTGGTGAAGGAGAAAAACTATGATTTCATATTGCGCGCGGCAAAAAAGGTGCGCGACCCGCGCGTGAAATTCCTCATCGTGGGCAAGGGGCCTTACCTTGACCATCTCAAGCTCGAGGCTGCGCGCATGGATGTTGCGCGCAAGTTCCACTTCACGGGATTCATCCTTGCAAAGGAAAAGCTCATCGACTACTACAATGCCGCCGACGCGTTCGTTTTCACCTCAAAGTTCGAGACGCAGGGCCTCACCCTCCTGGAGGCGTTCGCGTGCGGCAAGCCTGCTGCAGTGCTGGAAGGCACCGCAATGGAGGAGCTGGTGCGCGAGGGGAAGAACGGCCATCTCTTTTTCGAGGACGAGGAGGACTGCGCGGAAAAGCTGCTCATGTGCATTGATGAGAAAAAGTGGCTCGCAGCCGGCGCGCGTCGGACCGCGCTTGAGCATTCCATCCCGCGCCTCACAGAGCGGCTGGTGGGGCTTTACAGGCGGCTGCTGGAGTAGGGTATTTTATTCTTTTTCCGGCTGTTTATCATCATGCGTTTACTCTCGCTCACGAAAAGGCTGCCAGCGCAGCCTCAGGTTGCCGAACGGCCAGGGCAAAAACTCATTGAAAATCCGGGAGAGTTCCGCAAGCTTGTCAGGGAAGGCAGGCCTTTATTGGCAACGGCGTTATTCCTCGTCCCGCTGCTCGAGCACATTGAAAGAAAAGCAAAGGAACACCAGCTCTCAATAACATTGCCCTGCGATTTGTCAAAGGCAAAGGACAACGCGATTGTTGCTGTCCTGGATTTCACAAAAGAGTGCAATGAGCTGGAACTAAGGTGGGCGTTTGGGATGAACGAGAGCGGGAGAACGTGGCACATCTCGGCGACCGAGATATTTGAGTCTGAGGTAAAGATGCATGGGAAAAAGGGCTACAAGTATATGGCAGAAATTGACCGAAGGTTAACCAATGGGCAGCGCGAAACAGATGCTGCGAGAGACAACTTCTTCTTTAGAAGAGACATTCTCATCATCATATACAGGTGCTTCGGTGTGGATTTTCCAGCAGATCTCTCCAAGCTAACGCCCGAAGTTCTTGAAAAGATGCGCGCAAAGCGCGCGCAAGCCTAAGGGGCTTGCCTGGCGCGCGAAAGTGCCTCTTTGATGCAGAAGCCATTTTTGCCAGCCCTCGCTGCGCGCCTGCCCTCTTTTGCAAACCGCTCCTCGGATAGCCCTCGGAGCCTTTCGCAAGCCTTATAAGGAAGCTTGGAGAATTAAGCGCGTGAGTGCATGGTGGATGTAAAATATTTTTCATACGGGGCGGCGGCAATGGCGCTTGTGGGCGCGATGGGCTCCTTCGTGGGCGCGTCAAACGGCATAATCGCGATAATTTCCGGCGTGCTCTGCCTTGTCGGGGCAATAGGCGCGGTGGCATTCTACAAGTACGGCTACGTGCTGGTGCCACTCATGCTCCAGCGCGCCAATGTCGTCCAGCTCATGGAGGGCGGTTTCGAGGTGCCGGCGTCGAACGACGTGGTCCTGAAGAACGTGGGCGGCGTGTATTATGCGTCAAAGTACTTGGGCGTGAGGATTTACGAGTCGGCTGCCGAAAAATCGACGGAGGAAAACATCGTCTATTCGGAATACTTCGAGCGCGCGATATCATCGGTGAAATACGTCACGAAATTCGCAATCATGGTGTACATAAAGGATATCTCGGACCACAGGAGCAGGATAGAGACCAAGCACGCCGAGGCGCAATTGCGGCTTGCGCGCGAGCGCGACAAGCCAGACCCGGACGTGCTCAGGATGGACAGGTATGAGAAGGAAGTCGCGATGTGGGAAAACCAGATAAACAAGCTCACGCGCGGCATCAAGCCCATGGGGCTGGTCTCCTACATCATGACGACCGCCGTGGGCGTGAGCAAGGAAGCCGCCGCCGCAGCGGCCTCTTCGCAGGCAAACGAGCTTCGCGCCACTATCTCAAACGCGCTCAACGTCCAAGTCGACCTGCTCAACGGCGATGAGATGCTGCGGTGCTTCCAATGGGAAGTGATGATTCCGCCCACCCCCTCCGAGCTTGTGCAGTCTGTGATTTAGAAGTGGCAATGGGGAACGCGCCTGATTGCGCATGGCAGCGGGCGGAGACGGCGCCTGATTGCGCATGGTGATTTGGCGCATGGCGGCAGGCGGAGAAGGCGCCTGATTGCGCATGGCAGCAGGCGATGGCGATGCAGCGTGCAGCCGCGCTATCTTGGCGCGGCTTGGGTAAGTGATTTCCATGGGAAGACTGCAAATATCAGGGCTTGACAACACCGACCTGGCGAGAAGGAACTTCTTCGTGCGCCCCCCTGAGCCGCCCGAGGAGGTGCTCATGGCAGACCCCACGAACGCAATCTTCATAGGCAGGACGAAAATCTTCCACGTCCCGTTCTACTGGACATTCCAGAAAACCACCAACCCGCACATCGCGATAGTGGGGATTACAGGCTCTGGAAAGTCGTATTTTGTCAAGACGTTCCTCACGCGCGCGTCGTTCGTCTGGGGCACCAACTCGTTCATCATCGACTGGGCAGGGGAATACAAGGACTGGGTGAAGCAGACAGGCGGCAAGGTCATCTCGCTTGGCAAGGGCTCCTCCATCAACCTCCTTGACGTCGCGGGCATGAAGCCCAACGACAGGATAAAGCAGATAATGCGCACGCTTGACATCCTCACCGACATCAGCCGCTACCCCGAGCAGCGCAGGCTCACCGAGCTTGCGATTGAAAAGTCGTATGTGAACGCGAAATTCAAGCTCAACTCCAAGCTCCAGGTGGACGGGCTGGGAAAGGCACTCATGCCGCCCACGCTCAAGGACGTGCAGAAGCTTTTGGAGGAGATGAGCGAGGCAGGCTCCTACGAGTTCCCCGCGGAGCTTGAGAATGCGATTTACCGCCTCAGGCAGTTCACGCGCGAGGGCGAGGACTTCTTCGCCCAGCAGTCCACAATCGACCTGGAGAAGCTCACGCGCGCGGGAATGGTGGACCTTGACCTGTCAGGATTGCCGGATGAAACATTCCGAGGCCTCGCCGCGCTTTCCATGCTGCAGTTCCTCAAGGAGAAGATGCGCGAGGAGGGCTGGTCCTCCACCAAGGGCCTCAAGCTCCTGGTGGTGCTGGACGAGGCGTGGAAGATAGCCAAGGACGACAACTCGGACGCCGTCATGATTGTGCGCGAGGGCAGGAAATACCAGTTCGGCCTCATCGTCGCGTCCCAGAACCCGACGGACATTTCCGAGGCTATCTTCTCCAACGTGGGCACCACGTTCATACTGCGCGTCAAGTTCGAGCGCTACCTGGACTACCTGCAGTCCACGCTGAACTTCTCGAACTACATGCGCGCCGAGATTGCAAAGCTTGGCGTGGGGCAGGCAGCGGTCAACATGGCGTTCCAGACCACCGCGGACTTCTCGGAGACTTTCATGCTGGACAAGATAGAGGGCGAGGAGCCCATGCAGGAGTTCTTCCTCGACATGGAAGGGGTGCTCACCCGCGAGGAAATGTCCATGGAGGGCGTGGCGCGCTCGACTTCGTTCGAGAAGGACGAGCTGAAGAAGAAGCTGCGCGCATATGGCATGAACGAGGAGCAGTCCGACGAGGTGGTCGCGCTTTTCTCCAAGAAGGGCAGGCGCATGGAAATCGCCTCGTTCGTGGTGCTCCTCACGCGCTATGGCATTGCAAGGGGCAACATCGGCAATTTCCTCAAGGAGCTCGGGCTCGAGGACAGCACGGTCGTCAATGTGCTTGCCAAGGCGGACGAGCTTGAGATGGAGCTTGGCGACGACGACATAACGGAATTCATATCAAACGCGCAGGCGCCCTCTCAGAAGGGCAACATCAACCCAGAGAGCGGATGAATGCAATCGCCCGGGCGGCAATCCCGGGCAATGAAAGGATGGATTGGCATGGCACGGACACTTTTCTTCCCGAAAGACGAACTGAGGCGCCGGCTGCGCGCATTCAGGCTGGATGAGCTCCGCGTGGCTGACATCACATCGGTGTTCGACAAGAACAACAGGCACATAGACGTCATTTCCTTCGTGATAATGCTTGAGCGCTACGGCGTGCAGAGGGCGGAGGTTTCCGCGTTCCTCCATGACATCGGCGTGGACGAAAGCACGCTCATCAATGTTTTTTCCAAGGCCGATTTCACCCGCCTGGGGGTGAGCAACCGTGAGATAACGCAGGTGGTGCTGGCATAGTCAAAAGGTGGTAAAAATGGCGAAGGTTTGCATAATATGCAGTCAGGAAGTGAAGCAGGGGCATGCGGTTGCCGACGACGCGGTCATACGCTCCATAAGGCGGGCCAAGCGGTATCTCCGCATTGCGAAGAACAACGAGCTTGTGGTCTGTGAAAATGACCTGGAAGCCCACAGGAAGAAAAGGCAGGCGTATGAGCGCAACCTTGCGGTGTACATGGTGGTTGCGGGCATTGTGCTGGTCCTCCTGGTCTTCCTGCCTGTGTTCACAACGGGCTTTTCCGCCTATGCCGTGCTGGTGGGCCTGCTTTTTGCCGCCATCCTGGTGTTCATGCCCGTCCTCACATCTCACACGCCCGCGCTTGAGGCAGGGGCGGCAAAGGCTGCTTCCGCTACCGTGCCCTCCAAGCCGTCAAAGATGCAGAAGCTTGACAAGATTGAGAGGAATGTGGGCAACGCTTTCCACAGGATAAGGAAGAGATGGAAAAAAGCGGCAGGCAAAAAAGCGATGAAAAAGCCGAATCCTGGGAAGAAAAAAAAGTGAGTTAGGGTTTTGCCATGGCATTGCCGAACACTCCGCAAACCACTTCACGGGGCGCCACGCCCTCATCGCCAGCAGCCGCGTCAATGCCCACCGTGCCCACTGTGAGCGGCTTTCGCATTGCGGCAAAAAGGGTGAAAACGCCTGCCGACATTTCCCAGCGCCTGTCAGAGCTTTCCTTTCTTGAGATGAGCACGGACAAGGATGCGCTGCTCGTCCTCAATGTGGAGTCCCGCGACATCCAGAAAAACCCGTTCCTGTTCTCCGTGGTCTCCTTCCTTCCAGGCTCCATCGAGGCAAAATACACCTGCATGCCGAACACCAGCCCGAAAAGGCGGAGAATCGAGGTGCTGCGCCATTTCCTCAACCTGCTCACAATCACCGAAGACTGCTATGCCGTGAAAATGCAGGACATCTACCAGCTTCTCGAGGCTGCGGTTTCCGACATGACCGAGTACTCGTCTGTCGAGTATGACAAGCTCTTTGGGATGTATGACAGCCAAAAATCCGAATCAGCGTCCATGCAGAAAAAACTGCGCGATGCAAACGACAAAAGCACGTCGCTTTCCAAGGAGAACTTCGAGCTGAAAAACAAGAACGACGAGCTCACGCTCAAGCTCCGCTCGCTTGAGACGTTCTCCGACCCCGTGCTTGCGCTCAAGATACAGGAGTGGCTCTCGGAGCACAAGGGCGAGATAAACATCGCGGACTTCTCGAAGGTCTACAACGTCCCGGAGAACCGCGTGGAGCAGATGCTGAACAAGCTCGTGACAGAGGGCTACATAGAATCGAAAGGGTAGCCCTTTTTCGGCAAAGGTATCTACATGGCAGAAAACAAGGGTGCATCAGGCAGCATTGGCGCGCCCGCATCAAATGCCCCCGAGCGCAGCCTCAAGCTCAAAATCTCAAAAAAAGCGTACGTCTTCGACGTGAGAAAAAAATTCGCCGCAACAAGGAGCTTTGCGGTGAAGAAAAAAGCCGAGACCCCGGCAGAGGGCATAAGGGACGGCATCCAATCATTCCTCAAGGCAAGAAAGCCGCTAGCAGGGGGTTCGGAGGCCGGCGGCGCTTCATCTGCGCCCGCCCCTGCTGGCCAGCCATCGATGGCTCCCGGGCAGCCATCCGCATCACCTGCCAAGCCTTCAGGCTCGCTTGGCATCGCGGTGAAAATCACAGTTGCGCTCTTCCTGCTTTTCTTCCTCAGCATAGCGGTTCTCATGGTCATGTACGGCGGCCCGCAAGGCGGCGTCCCGGCATCCGCCGCCCCGCCCGGCTTCATCGGCACGTATTCCTCTTCGCTTCAGCAGAGCAGCATCCTCTCGGTAGGGCAGGCCGGGAATCCTTCCCGCCTTGCATATTTTCTCATCAGCTTTGAATCGGAAAATGTCACCAGGGCGAACTTTTCAGCCAATCTTTTCCGCGAAATGCCGCTCACCCAGGTGTTCCTGCTCGACCACGCGCGGGAAAGCGCGGATACTTACCCCCTTTTCCGCACCGGGCTTGCTGAGCAGCTTTCCAGCCAGGGCATATCCGTGAATGAAATCGGGCTGGAGTCGCTCCCATCCCTTCCGGACGGAGCGCTTTTGGTCGTGCCAACCGGCTACTTCCCGCTTGAGCTCCTTGCCGGCGATGAGGGCTCAAACTTCAAATCCCTGCTGTCACGGGGAGTGGGCATCGCCTACATAGGCATGCCGTTTGACACGCTTGCGCTTGACAAATCGGGAAGCACTGTGAAGGTGGAAAACAGCGGCATCTCATTCGTGAAAGGCAGCCTGGAATCAAGCGATGGCTTCATGCTTTATGATGCGCAGTACACGGCAACCCCTGGCAGGGGCGCGTCCAACATGTCCTCCCAGGGCATGCTCTATGGCTCTGTCTCAACCGTGCGCCTGGGCAAGGGCACCATGCTTTTCATCCCGCAGTTCCTGGACGGAGGGTGGGTGACCGATTCCGACTCGCAAGGCTATGAGAAAGCAGTTGCAGATGTCTCAAGGCTCATTTACGAGGAGCGCTGGCTCAGCCCAATCGCCTCTGCAGAGGCCAGCACAAATTCCACTTCGGAAAAGGAGCCGGTCTCGCTTTACACCTCGTCTTTCCCGGATGATTCCGCATTTGTGCGCCTTTCCACGAAAGCTACGGATGCGAATGGCGTGCCGTTGCGCACATTCTCGGTCTTCCAAATCGACAAGGCCCAAAAAGGGGAGATCTACCCCCGCGACCCGCAAACAGTGCCGTTCTACCTTTCGGGGGTGAAGACGCGCCTCAACCTTGCCCTCAAGGAATCCGACCCTACGCCCGTCAAGCTCTTTGTGGGCATGTACAAGGACGGGGTGGAGCTCCAGCGCTCCGAGTTCGAGCTTGGGCTTACCAACCCCACAATAGAAAAATCCGTGGATTTCCAGGTGGATGCAGAGCCCGGGAACTATGTGCTCGAGATAATCGACCCGCAGGGCAAGGTTTATGCCGCCACCATGCTCACCGTGACGGACCTTGATATCAGCCTCCCATGGGCGGACTGGGTGAACGGGAAATTCAATTTCACGATCTCGGCAGGCGGCAGGCCGGTCAGCCCGCAATCCCTGTCGGTGGCAATGGACAAGGCCGGCGAGCGGCAGTACTCGCCGCCAACGCTTGCCCGGAGCGGAAGCGACACGCAGCTCACTTATTCCTATGCCGGGAAGATTGCCGCTGGCAAGCACAAATTCACCTTCTCGGCAGGAAGGTGGAGCAAGGACTTTGAGGCTGAATACTTTGCGCGCAAGAACCTCTGGGACAATCCTACTGTGGTGTTCCTCGGCGTGCTTTCGCTCCTGGTTTTCGGCGTGGGAACGGTCCTTCGCCGCCCCGAGGTGCTGCGCTACGGGCTTGACATCCCGGACTTCCCCCCGTTAAATACGGTGAAGATACCCGTCAAGCGCGAGACCGTGCTTGAGATTTTCGACAATATCAACGCAGGCTACTCGTGGAAGTGGATGCCGCTTCGCGCGGAGGAGCTGAAAGGCGGCTTTCGGAAGCTCACCTACAACGGCAAGCCGATATTGATTGGCGACTTCAACCTGGAGCGCGTGCTTTCCAAGCTCCGCGAGGAGGGCTCTGTCAAGGACGAGCTTGACTACTGGGGCAAGACGGCGTGGGAAAAGGAGAGCGGGCATTCCACCCGCTACCTCATGATATACAGGATACTCCGCAACGTGTTCGTTAACAATGCGGTGAAATTCTCAAAAATCGACGCCATGCCAGAATGCGACGTGAAGGCGGTATCGGGCAATGAGGACATCTACTTCCACATAATGGAGGAGCCGCGCGAGCGCGTCACCCACCGCGCGCTTGCCACCGTGCCTCGGGGGCACACCATAATCGTGTTCAAGACGCCCGAGGAGGCGGAGGACTTCCGCCTCGCGCTCAACTCGCCCTCCAAGCTGGCGGTCGCGCTCAAGATGGAGGTGAACAACAGGAACATACTGCTCCTGCCCATCAAGGAGGCGGTAAGCGCGTACCTGAAGGAGATAGCGCGCTGATTGCCGCGGATAACTTGACAATCCTTACTATTCTGCTCCGTTTTGCCTGAGAAGCGCAATGATTTCCCTCGGGTCGCCAAATAACATCCCAGCATATTCTCTAATGACCTTTATCACTGTTTGACCGTAGCTGTCTTTCGCATTAACGTCTGCGCCAGCTTCAATCAACAGCTTTACAGAATCTATCTGGCCATTCATACCAGCATACATCAAAGCAGTAATTCCGTTCTTATCACGTATCTCCAATCCAGCCCCGTTGGCAATCAGGAGCTTTACAACTTCAACAGGGCTATCTTGATGATAACTCACAGCCCGTGACAGTGCAGTTTCACCACTTGTGCTCATGGCATTAACATTCGCCCCGGCAGCAATCAAAAGCCTCATTTTCTCAACATCTCTGTCATATGCAGCATGAATAAGTATTGTTCGCTGGTCTCTCCAATCCCCCGCATTAACGTCAGCGCCAGCTTCTATCAAAATCTTCGTGATTTCGGCATTGGCATATAATAGAACAGGCCCAGTGTCGTCTTTCGCGTTAACGTCGGCACCATTATCAATCAGATATCTGACGGCATCTTGATTTCCCTTCTGTGCTGCAAACATTAGAGCAGTCCGTCGCGAAGTGTCTCTACTGTCAACCCCTGCGCCAGATTCAATCAAGAGCTTCACTGCATCCAGATTATTTTGTGCCATAGCCAGAGTTAGCGGAGTATTCTGCCGCGCACTATTAACATTAGCGCCTGCTTCAATTAGAATCTTCATGGTTTGAAGTTGGCCATTTTCAACAGCCACCTCTAATGGAGTTTTATACGTGAGGTTCCATGGAATCTTCTTGATTACAAATTTTTGACGTTCTATTGTCGCTTCATGGTCGGCGCCTTTTTTGAGCGCCCTTTTGATTTTCTCAGTGTCCCCTTTTGAAGTGGCAACAATAAGCATCTTATCCTTATTCCTGAACACATCGCAAATATTCTGACCCATGAGCGTAAATGCGGTGAATTTCTCTCTCTCTTTTACGACTTGGCCTGTGTCAGAGGTTATAACCGTTTTATGTTTCATTCTATCACGTTCTCTATGTTGATGCAACAGTTTATAAACCATTAGGTAACATTCTAGACCACTAATAACTCAGTTTCGGGTGCCTACATTCATATACATATATAATTCTCTTTCCCGATTTATGGCGCATGGGCGGGGCAGTTCCAGGGCAGCAGTCTGTTGCAACAGGCAGCATGGGCAAGCAGCGCATGCTTGCCATGGTGCAGATGCTGCGCACGGACGACAACATAGGCGACGCGCTCCTTGTCGCATTGGGCACGCTTTTCCTCCTCCTCCCGTTCCCGTTCTACCCGATATACATATCATTCGCGCTTGCCGCGCTCTCGGGCGCGATTGCATACAAGTTCCCTCCCGGAGGAACCATAGCCGGCATGTTCTTCGCGCTCCCTGCAGTTGCCTACCAGGCGCCTGTGCTCGCCTGGGTGTTCACGCTTGCAATCGCAATCACGCTTTTCGAGGCGTTCGAGCACTGGAGCGTGATTTCCTTCCTTGAAATCGCCATGCTCGCCCCTTTCGCGCCCTTCCCATTCTCCATGGTGTCGGGCTTCCTGTTCCTGCTGCTTGCCGTTGCCGCCCTGCGCTTCGGCTCCCGCAGCAGCTTCACAGTCTCCCTGCCTGCGATTTTCATTGTCCTGCTGCTCTCGGCAATCTGGCTGCTCCCCACCTCATCGTTCATCACAATCTCGAATGACTACGAGGCCATCTACGGGCCTGCCATGGCAGAGCTTCAGAACAATGCGCAGCCCGCTGCGGAAATCGGGGAGATTGTGCCTGCCGCGGCAGGCTCGCTCGCTTCCCTTTTCGATTTTAGCAAGTCAATTGGCCCTGTCTCCCCGGCGCTTGAAAAGATTGCAGGCGATGCAATCAAGCTATTGGCCTCCGACTTTGCGCTCGCCCAGCTAGTGGTATGGGCGGTTGCGCTTTTTGCAGTTGCCATGATTCCCGCGCAGATAAACCACAAGTACAAGCAGACAATTGCATCATCCGCGCTTTTCCTCGTGCCAATAACGAACTTCCTGCTTGCCCCGGCATTCAAGAATCCTGTCGAGCCCATGGGCTTTGTCTACTGCGCAATATCGGTCGGCGCCATCGCGGCAATGGAGCACTACGGCATTTCTCTTTCCCGCGAGAAGATAGTGGAGCGGGGCCAGAAGCAGAAGGCATTTTCCAAGTTCGGCGACGCCTCGCTTTCGGATGCGGGCACTGACACGCTTGAGCAGGTGGGCGGCTATGAGGATGTCAAGGGGGAGCTGCGCGAAGCCATCGTCACCCCCCTGAAAAAGCCGGAGTTCGCCTATGCCTACAACATCAAGCCGCCCAAGGGCGTGCTTCTCTTCGGCCCGCCTGGAACCGGAAAGACCATGCTCATGCGCGCGCTTGCAAACGAGCTTGACATCGGTTTCCGCTATGTGAAATGCTCGGACCTGCTGTCCCAATGGTATGGGGAAAGCCTTCCCTACGATGAAAAAATAACCATCATGGAAGGGGGGCGCATCCGGCTTGAGGAAATCGGAAAGGTGGTGGAAGGGAAAATGCGCGCGAAAGTGCTTTCGTTTGACGCAAATGGCAAGGCGGTGTTTGCGGATATCTGCGGGCACATGAAGCACAAATGCACCTCCCCAATTTACGAGGTGCGCACGCGCACCGGCAGGCGCATCAGAGTCACAGGCTACCACTCGCTTTTCACGCTGGACGGCTACACCGTGAAAAGCGTGAAGACGTCCGAGCTTGTCGCAGGCGTTTCGCATATCGCAATCCCATCCAGAATTCCCGCGCCCTCATTGCCTGTGGAAAAGCTGGAGTTCCTGCGCCTGCTGCGCGAAAATGATTTCAGGCTGAAGGTGAGGGGTGCGCGGCTGCTTCTTGAAAATGCGGTGGCTGCGCTGGGAGAAAAGAAAGCATGCGCAATCCTTGGCATCAGGCGCACTGCGTACCTCAAGCAGGTGCTGCGGCAAAACATAGGCGTGCGCGCGGGCCGCTTCCTCCGCCTTATGGAAGAGGCTGGCGTGGAGTTTGATGCGGCAGGCGTGGAGGTTTTTGCCGGGAAGAACGGGCTTGCCGGGGAAATTGCAATAAATGAGGATTTTGCGCTTTTCCTAGGCCTTTGGGTTGCCGAGGGAAGCTACAACGCAGGGCACACCGTCAGGATAAGCACTTCCGACAAAGAGGTTGCACAGGTGTCGCAACTCTGCCAAAGGCTTTTCGGCAGCGCCACAATCTACAAAAAGAAAAACAGCGCCGGCACAAATGGCAGCGCGGGCTCCGATGGCAGCTCTGATGCCGGTGGCAGCGCAAGCGCCAAGGAGTGCCATGGCCGCGACATCTACATAGGCTCGCGTGCGCTTTATGTGCTGATGCGCCACTGCCTCGGGCTGGATGATGGCGCTGTGAAGAAGAAAGCGCCTGCAATCGCATTCAACCTGTCCGAGCGCAACCTTTCCTCTTTCCTGCGCGGCTATTTCTCCGGCGACGGAAGTATTTATGCCAACCAGAAGGGCTTTGGCACCATTGAGGCCGGCACGGTGAGTGGGCAGCTTGCGGACCAGCTCCTTTACCTTCTGCTGCGATTCGGAATCGTCGCCACCGTGTATAGCAAGACTGAAAAGCACGGGCTGCCCGCGCACAGGATATGCATGGCAGGCGAGCAACTGCGTGCATTTGCATGCCGCATAGGCTTCACATTCGCTGAAAAACAGGGGCGGCTTGAGAGATGCGCCTCGCGCGGCAACTGGCACCGCGGCAGGCAGATACCGATAAGCGGCGCAATGGGGGGCTTTGTTTCCCAGCATGCGCCAAACCATTGCAACTGCGCCACAATAGGGGCAGGCATGCTCTCCTCGCTTGCCGCCGAAGCCGGCGACGATGCCGCATATTCAGCAGTTTCAAACGACCTCCATTGGGACCGTGTGGAGGGGATAACGCGCGTTGCGGATGAGGAATTCGTCTTTGACATTTCAGTCGAGCCGTGCCAAAATTTCGCAGGCGGCTTTGGCGGGATTTTCGCGCACAACTCGGAAAAGAACCTGTCCGAGGTATTCTCAATCGCCCGCAAGGGCGCGCCCTTCCTGCTGTTCTTCGATGAAATAGACTCAATCGGCAAGAAGCGCGATTCCTACACAAGCGATGATGTTGCCCCGCGCGTGATGAGCGTGCTCCTGCAGGAGCTGGACGGGTTTACCCCCAATTCGAAAAAGCCAGTGATATTCGTGGGCGCCACCAACCTGCCCGACCAGCTCGACCCTGCGCTCATGCGCCCGGGCAGGTTTGACAAGATAATATACATGCACCTGCCGGACAAGGATGCGCGAGCGGCGATTTTCAAGGTCAACCTCAGGAAACTGCCCTCTTCCGATGACATAGACTATGGCAGGCTTGCCGCAATCACGGAGCGCTATTCTGGCGCGGACATAAAAAACATCGTGACCGAGGCGTCGCGGCTCGCTGCGCGCGAGGCAATGAGTGCGCAAACGGTGGTCAAAATCTCCATGGCGCACCTTACAAACATAATAAAGCGCGTCAAGCCGTCAAACTCGCTCGATTCCCTTGAGAACTACGAGCGCTTCCGCATGGACTTCGAGCGGAGGAGCGATGCAGTGGAGAAAAAACCCGAGGAAAAGGGCGTGCGCTGGGAGGATGTGGCAGGGCTTTCCGAGGTTCGCCGCGTGCTTCTCGAGTCCATTGAAATCCCGCTCCTGCATGAGGACCTCATGAAAGAGATGGATGTCAAGCCAAGCAAGGGGCTGCTGCTTTATGGCCCGCCTGGCTGCGGAAAGACCATGATAGTGAAGGCGGCTGCAAACGAGCTCAATGCCAATTTCCTTACCATTTCCGGCTCCGAGCTCATGAAAAGCCGCGACAAGACGCCATCCGCCTACGTGAAGGAGGTCTTCAACCGCGCGCGGGAGAGCGCGCCTGCCCTTGTATTCATTGACGAGATAGAGGCGCTTGCCCCCAGCCGCGACGAGTACCGCGGCGGCATACTCACCGAGCTCCTCCAGGAACTGGACGGAGTGAAGGAGCTGAAGAATGTGATGATAGTGGGCGCCACGAACAAGCCATTTGCGCTTGACGCGGCAATCCTGCGCCCTGGCAGGTTTGACAAGATATTATACATACCCCCGCCCGACGTCCCTGCAAGGAAGCAGGTGTTTGCGCTCGGGCTTGCCAAGTTCCTCAAGAACGTGAACCTGGACAGGCTTGCAGCGGCAACCGACGGCTTCTCAGGCGCGGACATCGCCTCCATCTGCCAGGAAGTGAAAATGGAGCTGGTCCGCCAAAAGCTGAAGGGCAAGCCAACCGATGTGACAACGGACTCGGTGCTTGATGTGGTTGGCACCAGGCGGCCCTCCATCACAGGCAAGGACCTGAAGGAGTATGTTTCCTTCACGCAGGAATATGGAGAGAGGAAGTAGCTTGCGCTTGCACCTGATGGAATATGTTTGCAGGGCGGTGGAGGGGAAGGCAGATTTTTTCAAAAAACTTTCCATAGGGGCATCAGGCGCGCTTGGCGGGGTGAAGCTTTCGGCGGTGGAGCTTGGCGCGCGGCTTGAGTTTGGAAGCCAGGATGAAATCACATCGCAATTGAAGGGCAAGCACTTCATTTTGGCGATAGGCGAGGCACAGGCGCTTTCCCAGTTCGGGCTTGCCGGCTTCCTCGCCTATCTCTACGACAACGAGAAGGGCATCAAGCTCCTTGTTTCAGGCTCGGAGGCAAGGGCTTTTGCATAGGTTCCTTGGCAGGGACGATGCAGACAGCCCTCTTTTCGGGCGCGCGATTGAAACGGTCCGGACAACACGCCTAATCCGAGGGAGGGGCGAAGTTTCCTCAGGCTTGGAGCCAAAGGCGCAGGCGCCCGCATAACCGATGAAGAAATATCCGATGCAATCGGCAATCTTGGCGGGATAATAGGCTGGCTCACTCTCTATGGCTGGCAAAGGCGCGGCATGGCGCACCAAAAAGCGCTGGCCGAGGCTGTGCGCCAAGGTGTCCTTCTCACGCGCAGTGAAGTTGAACGTTTCCTTTCGTCAAAAAAGGCAAAAAAGAAATACGCCGCTATAATGAATGCAATTGCCACCGGCGCGCGCTCGTGGTCGCAGGTAAAAGCCGCGCTTGAGCGCAAGCTCGGGTTTAAGGTGTCTGACAGCCAGCTCGCCGATTACCTCAACACGCTTTCCAGCCACGAGTTCATTGCCAACTGAGCGATACTCCGCTGCTTGCAGCGGAGCGAAGTTGGCAATATTTCGACCGAATGGCGATGATACCCCGCTGCTTGCAGCGGGGCGCCTTCGGTCGAATTCATCGACAAGGCGAAGGATTACGAAATCACCGATCCGCTTTTGAAAAAAGCGTTTGAATAGATGTTCTTATTCGCATTCAGGCGTGCATCGCCTGACGGGCAAGCTATTATAAATTCTGCAGAATACCTGTTGTCTGCAGCCTTTAGCAATTGGTTTCCAGTCCATTGCATTGGAAAGTTGTTTCAGTGCGTTTGAACTTGCAGGAAAGGGAGATATATCGTATACTTCCTTTTTGAACAACCAAACTTCGTCAGTTAGATGTTGATTTAAACGTGTATTGACGAAGCTTAACATTTTTTTTATAAAAACTTTTTTAAGGAACTGAGAAGAATTTATAAACCTAGCTAAAGAGACCAATACCGTCTCCCTGTGAAGGGCGCCTGACCCGCGCCATGAGGGTAGGGTATGAAAAATGAATTGTACAGGGCAAAAAATTCAATGTCGTCGATAAATATCGTACCATGCCCTGAAAGACGACATTTGAGGTGAAAAAATGAAAGGAATAAACGTGAAGAAGATAGCGGCCTTTGCCGGCGCAGCTGTCCTCTTTGGCGCAGCAGCGGTTGCCGCAGAAGTGACATATGGCAGCACGCAGCTTGTGGACCAGAGCGGACAGCCGACAGTGAAGATTTATGTCGGCACAAAGGCTATGATCTCCGACGGTGTGGCAGCAGCCAACATCGCCGCGAAGATAGCAAACGAGGCCTACAAGAGCTCGACGCTCACTGCATCAGTGAGCGGGACGCCGACCTGCACAGTTGGGTCCGGCGTGAGCGGCGCAGGCGCATGCTCGATAGTGGAGAGCAGCAAGAAGGTAACCCTCGAAGTCACCCTTCCGGGAACGGTTTCGGGAACGCACACCTTCAAGACGCTCATCACGGACACAATCGACAGGACGCTTGAAAACCGCAACTACAGCAAGTCCGAGGACATGTACAACTCGACATTTGCGTCAACAGACACGAGCGGCGTGACAACCTCGCCACTGCGCATTGTTGACACCGGCGACAAGGGCAGGCTCCTTTACAGGATAGGCTCAGGCCAGTTCACCGGGTTTGCGGACTACGCTGTGACCGACGACCAGGCGACATCCTCTTCATACACTGAAGAGCAGAGCTTCTGGGTAGGCTCAAACAAGAACGCAGTCCAGTACGACTCGTCTTCGAGCGTGAGGGGCATAGACGTCAACAAGTACAGCGCCATGGCCTACAGCGTGAAGTTCACGGGCAATGACTACGGCATCCCGGTCTGCACAGGCGGCCTCGCATCCAACACATCTGATGACTGGACGTCTTGCTCTAGCACTGGCAACGACATGACCGACAGGCACCGCGTCAAGATTAAGTTCATGGGCTCGGAATGGGTCATCAGCGAAATGAAGGACCCATCCGCCACAGACGCAAGTTCCGTGAGCGTGGTTGAAGGCGGACAGATAAAGCTTGCCAAGGAAGCCAAGTACGGCATCATCAATGTCGGAGGCGAGCTTGACGCAGGCACCTTCAAGGTAAGGCTGTCGGACATTTCAGTCGCAACCGGTGGTGAAAACACGCACCCTGCAATCTTGGACATCCTCGATGCCAATGATGCGGTGGTCGGCCAAGTCCAGGTGTCAGTCGGAACGACGTACACCTTCACCCAGAGCGGAACATCCAACCAGGTGAAGATTCACGTCTACAACACAGCGCCCGGTTTCACCCTCAATGCAAAGTGGGCCGAGATGGCGGTGTTCACCGACGAGATAACCCTCAAGAGCGGCTCAAGGTACAACCTCGTGTCTGGCACTGACGTTGACCAGTACTTCAAGGTAGACCTCCTGTGGAAGAACAAGGACTACAGCGGTGGCACATCATCCACCAAGGCAGACTCGCTGCGCGAAATCGTGGTCTACAATGTCGACGGCTTCTCAGACAAGACAAAGGCCGGGGACGTTGTGAACTTCCTCCAGAGCACCCCGACTTTCAAGGTGACCTACCAGGGCGTTGGCCTCACGAGCGATGACTATGTGCCCCTGACATACAGCGGCCTGTCATCCGACTCAATGAGGATTGCAACGACTGCAGGCGACAAGGCATGCTCTGACTCGTCCGACGGGGACGCGTACTTCACTGGCAAGCTCATCGAGATAAAGACGAGCGGCCAGCAGCTCCTCGGAGGCACAGGCGGCGGGCTTGACGGCTACCTTCTGGAGAAGATAAGAGTGGACCCGAGCAATGCATACAACTTAAGCACTGGGCTTTTTGGCACATTTATTGGCACCCTAGCCAACAAGTCTGTTGCAACTCTCGTCCAGAACTTCTCCCAAACGAACGCCCCAGTGGTATTCTACCAGGTGTCTGGAAGGAACTGCTGGAACTGGAACGTGCTTACGTACGCTGCAGCAGACACCAGCTACATAAAGTTTGACACAGCCGGTGCGAACAGCGCGGCGCAGGGCAGAATCTTCTTCACGACAGCAGCCCCGCCGGCTACCCTTGGGACGGCCCAGGGAAACATCGTGCTTGCAGAAGACGCAGGCAAGCTCGACACGAGCAGCAACACCGCGGTCTACACGTACGTTCCGTTCATCCAGAACGCCTCGTACCAGTCCGTGAGGTTCAAGGCAGAGGACTCATCCACGCAGCAGGTCTGGTACAAGGGACTTGACGGCGGTGCAGACTACCCGATGAGGGTGATTACGTCCTACGAGCCAACCCTCGTGACTGAGCGCGGCAGCAAGGTTCTCTCAGTGGGAACATCTGACGCAAGCCTCATGGTGGCGAAGATGGTGGCGGAGCCAACCTTCCAGTTCGCATACGCAGACACATCCTCGGCATCAGCATCAGCTGACCAGTATGTGATGGGCGTGGGCGAGAGCAAGGTGTTCGGCGGCGTGACCGTCAAGGTCGCTGCAATCGACGCAACAACTGGAAGCTGCTCAGTGCTTGGCATTGGCGGAACTCCGGCATGCACAGTGGACTCCACTGGCGTGAACGCGGTGATCAGCCCTGCCAACGCAGCATCGGTCCAGGTGTCCCAGCCCTACACGCTGACATCAAGCATGGTCATGCTTGACAGCGAGGCGGTGAGCGGAGTGGCCATCACAGTCGGAGGCCCAGTGGTCAACACAGTGACCGCCGAGGCGCTCAAGGACGCCAACGTTGACTTCAACGTTGACAACGTGGTGGTCAAGGAAATCGGCAACAAGATAGTGGTTGCCGGGCAGACCGCGCAGGACACAATGACTGCAGCAGACCAGTTCATCGCTGGTGTGAAGAGGCAGTAAGCCAATCAATCCGGGAGCGCATTTGCGCTCCCGTCCCCCCTTTTTTCTTTTTAACTGGGTGCGGCTGCAAAACAGCCGCATTTCAGGATTTTATTTTCCTAGCGCGAGCGTTGTTGCGCCCGCCATTCGCTCTCCTTAGCGGAAGCCAAACAGAAGGTTTAAAAATAGATGTTATAAGAAATGATGTATGGGGTATTATATGAATAAAGCCGTCAAGTCCATCGTATTAAACAAGAATAACCGGGCCAGGCCTTGGAAAGTGCTTGGGCTGGCGCCCCTTGCAGTCGGCATCATAGTGGCTGTGTCGCAGAAGACTTATTCAAAAACCAA
This sequence comes from Microcaldota archaeon, assembly GCA_026396415.1. Classification (GTDB taxonomy): domain Archaea; phylum Micrarchaeota; class Micrarchaeia; order Anstonellales; family Anstonellaceae; genus UBA10161. The sequence goes on along the minus strand of JAPLWX010000004.1, from coordinate 29,677 downwards.
TATCACCATTCCTGCTGGCGTGGAAATAAGTTTCCAGCCGAGCACGAACGCCAGGCTTCCAATACTCACCGAATTGCCGCGGGACTCCACGCTCAAGATTGTTCCGAAGAAAGGCGGGCTAAAAGTGCTTGGAAACCACGGCAGGGATATGAAAAACATACAAGTCAATCAAAAAATAGTGAAGGGGGACCAAGTCGTCGTGTTTTACGAAGACGGCAGCGTGAAGCCAAGGATAGTGAAGAATGTGGAGAGCACGTTTGACAAGGCAGTATTCACTTTCAAAGGCGGGGAAACCGATGACAAGGTAAGCGCCATGGTGAAGGTTTACGTTGGGATGACCGTGACCATTGTCACACCGGATGAGAAAGGCAAGAACATCTCGGTCGGGGGCAAGATACTTGAGATAGGGGACAAGGACACGGGCGGAATCAAGCTGAACTCAATGGAAATGGGCGGCATTGTGCTGATTCCCTATGAGTCGATCGTGAGCATCACAAGGTCCCAATAGCCAGTCCCCGATATTTTTTCTTTCCCTTTTTTATAGTAATGTAAATTCTATGCCTGCGGGCATGTCATTTACAATGCGGACAAAGCTTTGCGAAGCTTTGTCCTTATATTTGTAAATTTGATAATTTACAAATGCAGACAAATTTCTCTGGAAATTTGTCCTTGCAGCGCAAACCCTATTAGCCCAAGGCCCGCCTTTGGCGTCGTGCAAGTTGCTATAACATATATAAACTGTGGCGGGCAGAATGGAATGCCGCGCATGACAGCGACCAAGGCAGCCGCAAAGGGCTGCCGCAAAATGCGCGCAAAGGGGGTAATTGCGATGAGGTTCATTTCCGTTATGCTTGCCGTTCTGGCGCTGCTCTGCTCATACTCGTTCGCCGAGTTTTCCATGGCGCCCTACCTTTACCCGGGCGAGAACGCGTCGGGGGTCGCCATCGCGAGCTTTGCATCGGCGAATGGCACCGCAAAGCTTGTCAAGGTCAACGGCGTGGAAACCCTCCTGGTGCAAAACGACCTGATAGTCTCGGACAAGGGGCAGATAAGCTCCATTCTCACAAAATACTACACGGACACCTATTACCCGTCAGCCTCGGACATGGCGGCGCTCAAGGGGTATGCCGACGCGTTCAATGCAAGCAGGAACTACAAGTCAAGATACGGGCCTGTGGAAAAGACGTGCTACACCGGCGGCACCTTCCTTTCCTACAAGCCATGCAACGACCTCTCCACCTGCATGCAGACCGCCCAGCTTGTCTGCACCATAACCGGCTCGGACGGCTGCATGATCGACATTCTTGGCACGGACATCCTTGCCTACAAGAAAAGCATAGACAAGCTCAACGATGCGTATGCAAAGTTCTCGGCAGCATACTCCGCTTTCTCGGCATCGACAGCCGCAGCCTCGCTTGGCTCGATTGACGACGCTTTCGTTGCCATGAAAGCCGGCGCCGACGAGGTGATGAAGAGCAAGCTGCGCTTCCCTGAGACGACTTCGTGCAGCGATTGCCTGGGCATCTGCCCGGAGGCGCACTTCGACTATGCATCCCTCACATCCGGCAGGGCAAAGGTCGCCGCGCTTGAGGAAAAGGTGGCGCCGCTGGTCCTGCTTGGCACCACGATAGACAAGCTCGCGATTTCAACGCAGGAGAGGACGGCTTACCTTGCCGGGGAGGAGCAGGCATTGGTGCTCGCCCCCAAGTACGACGCGGCAAAGGCGCAATACGGGGGGCTGAAGGCGCAGGCGGTGGAGGCAAAGGCGCTTGTTTCCGACGCAAATTTTGTCTCGGTCGCCGACAATTTCATTGCCAGGGGCGACGAGCTTGAGATGCAGCTTTCCAAGCGCAACTTCACGGGCTTCGACACGGCGCTCTCATCATACGCGACATCCGGCAGGGCGCTTGCGGGGATGCTGAACAATTCCACGTCGGCATATATGAAAGCGGAGAACTCCGAGGACAGCGCAGGGGACAATGTGCTCATCGCGCAGTGGCGCGTGAACAGGCTTTCAAAGACATCCATCGACTCGTACAACGCGCTTGCCGGGCAGGAGAACAAGCTCGAGGCGCAGCTCACGCCCCCGATGACTTCGGCGCAGTACATTGCGCTTGCAGGCAAGTTCGACAACCTCTCATCCCAGGCAAAAACATATGCCGATGCCTCGGCAAGCGCGCAGGAATCGGTATTTGGCTTTGGGAACGCATTCTCGCGCGCCACGGTGGACGGGGCAATGTCCCTTGCAAGCAGCATAATGCCTGTCTCCTTCAAGACGAGGCAGAGCTTTGCAAAGTTCGTGCCGCCCCTCGTGGTGGCTGCAGTCGACCTCTCCATCCTTGCAATCGCTGTGATAATCTTCGCCGCGGTTTTCTACCACTTCAGGCACTTTTTCCGAAGCAAGCTGCTGATTTCAGGCTGGGTGCTCACGCTGCTTGGCTTCACCTTCCTGCTTCTCGTTGGCTCGGTGGGCTTCTATTCAATCGTGATGAGCACTGAGAAGTTCGCATCATTCACCGATTTCATGGGAACCGTCCAGGCATCCGGCAGGGTGGCAATAATCGTGGAGGAGAGCGGAGCCTCAAGCTCGGCAATCACCGGCATGCGCGCCTGCGCAGACCAGGTGGCAATGCAGGCCAAGGCGCTCAACAAGGCATCGGCGAAGTACTACATAAACGGGAATTCATGCACGCGGTTCCTTCCGGTGAATTCCACGGCAAATTCCACAAACACCGCCTACTCCGTGACGACCGGCCTTTCCTCCTCGGCATGCCTTGACAGCATCCCCGATGTTCCGGTGTTCGACCTGCAGTATGCAGCGGAGAACGCCGTGCCAGCATTCACGACCGTGGTGACGAAACAGGCGATAGTGAAGGGCAACGAAGCCTATTACGGCGAAAAGCCCATGTGTGACATAGCGAACGTGCTTGGCTGAAAATGAGGGTTTCAAATGAAAAAGGAAAACAAGAAAACCATCCTCCCCGGCAAGGCTGAAAGAGAGGCGCTGGCTGGCAAGCCCGCCCCAGCTGCATCAGGCAAGGGCGAAAAGAAGGATTTGCCTGCAGCTTCCGGCACGGGGGGCTTCCCTTCCATCAAGCTCGCCGAGCGCGAACGGCAGGCCGGCTTTGCCCTGCTTGCGGCTGCGGCAGTCGCGCTTGCGGCATACGTCGTTTTCTTCATGCCCCCTCCCGACGCGCCATCCGACATGGACACGTTTGTCGGGCGTGTGCTTGGCGCAGGCAACGTCTCGATATTCATGGATGCACGCGGAACTGCCCAGGAGCAATCAAGGCTGGTGTTCCAGTGCGGGGTGGACATTGCGGGCGGCAGGCTGTTCGGCCCAAAAACAATCACAACGTACGCGTGCGACGACAACGGCTGCATATCCGCGAATTCCGCGTCCAACGGAAGCAGCATCCTCACATATGACACTGTGCAAAAAAAGCTTGGCGGAACGCCCTACATCATTGTGCGCGCAGGCGCGCCCTCCACGAAGTTCTTCCAGAACCACGCGGAAATAACGATTGACGAAAGCTTCAACCAGAGCTGCAGGCTGGGATAGGCGGGCTTATGCTTCTTTTCCAGGTGAAGCAAGCCTACCAACCCGCGCAAACAGGGGCGCCCGAGCAGCATCGCAAGGGCGGCTTCATGGCTGAGCGGCACGGATGGGCCGGCTGCGAAATGATTGAGATAGAAGGCAAGGCGCGCGGGCTTCCGCAGGCAAAAATCAACGAGATAAAGCGGCATTACCAGGATTTTGTAAGCACTTGCTATAACGCGCTGGTCCACGATAACAAATTGGTGCGAATGAAAGATGATTGGCGCCGGCTTGGCATGTCGCCTGATTATGACAACCGCGACTTTCTCAGCATATGGAAAGACGTCTCATCCTGCTTTTGGAGCAACTGCACCTATTCTGAGACCGTATTCTTATCAGAGGCCTTTGACAAGGACAGGAAGGCCGAATTCCGCTTCAACATCCCTTCGCAAGCCAGCAAGTTCATGTCTGATGAAACGAAAATCTTTGAGCTCTCATCTGCCGACCTTGCGGCCATCAAGGCAGGTGGGCATGTGAAGAAGAAGGGCGCTGGCGTTTCCTACGATGTCTTCATCAAGGACGGGGAGATAAAGGCAGTGGGCACCGGCAGGTTCATTGACTGCGATACCAGCGCGTATGCAATTGCGGATGTGCTGGCAAAATTAGGCATCGAGACTAACATAGTCTATCTTCCAGGGCACGCAATTCTCAATGTCGGGACGCACTCCCTCTACATAGAAACAACCGGGGACGTGCGCACAATGGAGGTCTCCACCACTGTATATTACGAATCCTTTGCTGTGGAGGATAAATACAAGACGGCTGGCGTGCTTCTGCCATTTTCCCCGAAAATCGCCTATCTTTTCAGCGGAAAAGCGTATTCCACAGACAAAAAATATAACCTGGCAGTCGAGGAGTTTGGCAAGTTCATAGAGGCTTATCCCAATGTATGGGACGTGTATCTTTCGCGCGGGGAAGCGTATGGGGGCCTTGGGAACTACGACCTTGCCATAGCTGACTACCATAGGGCGGACAAGCTCAGCCTAAACAACATTGGCGTCAAGTCGGATTTTGCATACCTGTACTCAAGGCAAAACAAGCACGACCTGGCAATCGAATATTTCAACGCCGCAATCAAGCTGGCTGAGGCAGGCAAGTCCAATTCCGCAGGCTTTACCAGCGCACTGTTTGAGAACCGGGGGAAAGAACTAGCCAAAATCGGGAAATACAACGAAGCGATAGGCGATTTTACCAAGGCATTGGCGGCTGACAAGGACAACTTCCTCATTTACTCCATCTATGAAAGCAGGGCCGATGCGTATGCCGCGCTTAAAAAATATGACTTGGCTGCCGCGGACTATGAAAAGGTTGCCAAAGAAAGATACTCCACCCGCGCGGTAGATGAATACATCAAGTGCGCGGAGATGTTCATGTCAGCGGGCAGGCCCGCCAAGGCTGCAATCTATTACCTCAAGGCGCTGGATGCCGAGAATTACAATGCCAAGGCGCAGGTGGGCTGCGGGCGCGCGCTTTACCAGATGAAAAGATACGACCTCGCTGCGAAGCATTTCAGCGCAGCAATGTATGAGAACATTGAAGCCGCCATGATGGCTGGCAAATGCTATTACCTGCAAAAGAACTACAAAGAGGCACACCGTGCATATTCGCAGGTTACCATGGACTACAAAGACCCCCAGTCTGACTCCTATAAGAACATCTCAGCAGCCCAGTACGCCGAGGCTTGCATTGGCTGCGGCTTTGCGCTGATTGGGACGAAGGACTTCAAGCCAGCGAAGAATAATTTTTCCATGGCAATAAAGGAGGCTCCTGGCAATCCGGAGGCATATTATGGGCGCGGGCTTGCCCAATATTCCCTAAAGCAATATGGCGCAGCATTGGCGGACTTCTCGGCTGCAATCGCTTGCAGCTCCAAGAACGCAGATGCGTATTTCCAGCGGGCGGAAACCTATGCCGCCATGGGCAAGTTTGTGCATGCATCTGTCAATTACAAGATGGCTGCCGATATCCACAAGGAAAGGCATGATAAGGGCAAGGCGCAAGAAGCGCTGCAAAAGTCAGAGGAATGCGGTTCCAAGCCCAACCTGCGCTAGCGCGCCTTTCGAGACAAACCGTTTTAATCCTTCTTCCGCCCATCTCTGCCATGGACATAGACAGCAAAATCGACCTTGTCTGCCGCGCGCCGATTGCCGAAGTGGTGACGCGCGATGAGCTGAAGTCGCTATTCGAGACAAACGAGCACCCAAAGCACTACATCGGGTTTGAGATATCCGGAAAAGTGCACCTCGGGAGCGGGCTGCTCACCTCGCTTTTGCTCAAGGATTTCATCTCTGCAGGCATCAAGCCCACCATTTTCCTTGCAGACTACCATGCCTGGATAAACGGAAAGCTTGGCGGCGACCTGGAAAAGATACAGTCTGTCGCGCGCGGGTACTTCAAGAGCGCGTTCCTCTCCCTTGGCCTCACTGAGGACAAGGTGAACTATGTCCTTGCAAGCGAGGCGTACGGCGCGGATTATTGGCGCGACGTGCTGCGCATTTCAAAGGACACCACCATGCAGAGGATGCTGCGCTGCACGACGATAATGGGCAGGACTCAGAAGGAGGCGATGGACTGCGCGTCCGTTCTCTACCCTGCCATGCAGGTGGCTGACATTTTCATGCTCGACGTCGACATTGCGCACGCAGGCATGGACCAGCGCAAGGTCCACATGCTCGCGCGCGAGGCTGCGGAAAAGCACAAGAGAAAGAAGGCAGTGGCGCTGCACCACTCGCTCCTCATGGGCCTGCAGGGGCCGCAGAAGATGGGCTTCGAGGAGAACGCCGCGGACGACCTTGCAATCTCGTCAAAAATGAGCAAGAGCAAGCCCGACTCGTGCATATTCATACATGATTCCGAGGCGGAAATCGCGCGCAAGGTTAAATCCGCCTACTGCCCTGAGAAGGCTGCGGAGAGCAACCCTGTGCTTGAGATGTGCGAAGTGTTCCTCATGCGCAATGGTGCGCCCCTGAAAATAACGCGCCCTGCAAAGTTCGGCGGCGATACGGAGTTCGCGGCGTATGCCGAGCTTCGCGACGCATACGTGGCTGGCAGGCTGCACCCCATGGACCTGAAGAACGCAACGGCATCCGCGCTTGCGGAAATGCTTGCGCCCTCGCGAAAATACTTCGAGGCACACAAGGAGCTACTGGGCCAGGTATAGGCTGCTTTTATAGGCTTTCCCTTGGGATTTCATACGTCGTGATGCTATGTTCCGCCGTGCCTTGATTGCCTTCATTATACTCTCTTCCCTAGCATTTGCCATCTGCCCCTCGGAATCCCGCGAGATTTCCATGGCTGCGGTGGTGAGCGAGAACCAGGGGGGAATATTCACATTGCACGTGGAGACAAGGCCCGGCAACGGCACCATATACACCTCGATAAACCCGAGGATAGGCTTTTCCACGCAGGAGTCGGAGCAGGCTGCGGCCGATTACGCATTCTCCCAGTCGGATGTGCCGCGCAATGGCTGCGACGTCTTCTTTTCCATGCGCGGCGACTTCGGGGGCGACAGGATAGACGGCCCATCAGCCGGCGGGGCGATGTCCATTGCGGTAAAGGCGGCGCTTACCAACAGGACGATAAGGGACGACGTGGTGATGACAGGCACCATCTCCCAGGCAGGGGATGTCGGCGAGGTGGGCGGCATCATCGAGAAGGCGCTTGCTGCCAAGGACAGCGGCGCGAAATACATCCTCGTGCCCAAAATGCAATTCAGCGAGGCCCTGCTGCTCTCCTCTGTTTCCTCGAAGGGCGGCTTTCGCGCCATCGAAGTGACGAACTTCTCCGAGGCTGAGCGCATTTTGTATTCCCCGCATTCCGAAAACTTCACGTTTGATTTCACCCCCAAAAGCGACGCAATGCCCTCCGGCCTGCCAAGCCTGCAATATGATGCCGGCACCGCGCGATTTTCCATGGTTGCCACCCGCCTGGTGGATGCGCTTGGCAGCAAGGTGGCGGGTGCGCTTGCGGAATCTGGCGGGCTGGGCGCCCCTGCCAACGCATCGGCGGAATATTTCTCAAGCGAGCTGTCAAAGTACCGCAGGCAGATATCGATGGGCTACCCGTTCACGGCCGCAAACTCGGCGTTCCTCCTTTCAGTGGATGCGGAATTCCTCTCGATTGGCGGGAAGGAAGTGGACATAAACGGCAGCATCGAGGATGTCTCAGGCTGCCTTGCCACCCTTCCCATCCCGGCAAAGACCAATGAAAATATCCACTGGGCAATCGGGGCCGACCTGCGCAGGCTCTGGGCGCAAAGCAAGCTCAATGACACAGTATCCGCGCGCTCCGACAGGGAAGCATATTCCACCCTGCGCGACTTGCTTTTGGCATATGGCTGGTGCGGCATCTCCCGCGAGCTTGCGGCGCAGGCTGGCGACATTGGCGGCACGCCCATAGACGAGCCTGCGCTTGAGGGGCTCGCGGACAAGCGCCTGTCGGAGGCCGAAGGCGCGATCAACTCATCCTCTTTCCTGAATGCCGATTCGCTCGACCACCTCCAGAAAGGGCATGGCGCTTTTGACCAGGGCGCATACGGTGCCGCCATATACGAGGCGACATATGCGAGGTCCATGCAGGCGGCCGCGGACGAGGAGGGCGGCAAGAACTTCACAAGCGCAAACATCGCGCTCGCAAACGGCACGCGCACCTCGCTTTGGGGCAGGATATATTTCGGCCAGGGGGTTTACCTGGACGCGGCGTCAAAGGAGAAGCTCGCATCAGCGTCGGACGCATACCGCATACTTTCCTACTCTTCAGCGCTTGACGCCTCCTCGCGCGAGATAGATGCGGCATTTGCCAATGGGAAAACAGGCATTGTTGCAAAGGATAGCAAGGCATACTCCCAGGGCGCCATTCCAATCGAGGACATCGTCCCTTACCAGCAGGCAATGGCAAGCCTCACGCTCCTGGGGTGCGTGCTCATGCTTGCGCTCGTGGTGTTTCAGAGGATGGGTAGAAACAAGGCGGAAGACTGGTAGGGCAATGAATCTCATCGAGGTAAACTGCTGGCTTTAAATACCCTTTTGTTAATTAAATACAACAGATAAAAAAGATACGCGCTTAGAAAAAACGATAGGGGTGCGGATATGATGGATGAACCAAAGTCACAAGCCTCCAACATTTCCACGGTCGAGAAAGATGTGCGGGAAATCCAGATCCACATAATCCTTGGCTGTTCCGATGCGCGGGACATTTCCGAAGCATACTTCAATGCAATGGATAAGGCGACGAAGGATTACCGCGCAAAAGGAATCATCGTGGAAGTCGAGCGCCTGTCAGTCGCCGGAACGTTTGCGACAAGAAGCACCGTTGCCGAAATCAAGTCGAAAATTTTCCAGAAGCTCAACCAGTTTTACGAATACGACAAGAAAGGAGTGAAAATCGAGTTTTTTATCCATGTCAACACCCATGGCGATGCGCATCTGAAGGACGAAGCCAACCGCGGCAGGCACAGCATGCACGACATCGAGGTCGTCCCAAATTCGATCATCAATTGCGGCATGATGAGCGCGCACATTGTGGCAAAGGAAATCGAGCAAGAGCTTCTTGAACGGAAGCCCCTGCTCACGCTCAAGAATTCGGTGCGCGAGAGCATCCGGATCAACTCTCCGGAAAAGATAAAGCAATTCCTGGCGATTTTCTACAACTTCAGGGAAGGCTCGATCGTGGACTGGATAAAGCCCATTTACGACTTGAGCATACACGCCCACAACCAGAAGGAAAAACTTCGGACAGCATTCGACTGCGATCCTGTCCTGCGCCATCTGGGCATACATATCACCGCGGGCATCCAGAATTACGCCACCAACGAATACCTCAGGGTGGACGGGAACAAGTACCGCACCCTCTTGGATGAAGTTTATGAAACAATCAGGGGAAATGGCAAGCCCAGGGATGATGAACACCGGATTGCCAAGCAGAGCCCGCTCATAGGCTGTTTCCATATGACCGATTTTCCGGATGCAAGGAAATCCGCAGCTGAATATTACATAGGCGACCAATACGCCGCAAACCAGGTCTTTGCAGTCGGAAGCGCCTCACTTGACCAGCACAGGCGGCCGCTTGGCGCATACCAGGTGGGGGCATATTATTACGGAATAAAGCACCTAGGGCTGGATTTCTGGCCAATCATGTGCAATACAGCGCGCCAGGCAGACATGGCTCACACGAGGATAATGAGTGATCCATTGGGCAACCGCTTCACCAAATGGTTTGACATCAAGTTGCCGCTCTCTTACAAAGACGAAAACGGCGCTCTTATCGCCCCGGCGCACCTGCGCAACGCGGCTGGCATGGCAAGGCTGCAGAATGGTATAAAAGACACCAACAAACATATCATTAAGTAGAGTGGTGTCAGGCGCTAACTCAGTTCTTCCAAGAAGCCTTCTACTTTCTGTGCTCCTCGCTCTTTTTCGCAAGCGCCGCGCCTGCCTTTAGCATGCCTGCCAGCAGCTGGTATGGCGTGGGCGGATTGCCAGGCACCGCCACGTCAACATGGAGCACGTCCTGCACTTTGCCCGTTCCTTCCGCAAGCGCGTAGTTTGCCTTTCCCTCCCAGCCAAGGCAGGCGCCGTCGCCTGCGGCAACAACCGCGCGCGGCTCTGCCATTGCCTCGTATGTTTTGATAAGCGCAATGTGCATGTTTTTTGCAACGGGCCCTGTCACCAAAAGAACGTCTGCGTGCCTTGGGGACGCGACAAAATGCACCCCGAAACGCTCGGCGTCCACGCGGGGCGACATCATGAGCCCTTCCTCAAGTTCCACGTCGTTTGGCGAGCCCGCGTCCACCATGCGGACATGGATGGAGCGCGCGAAGGGCGAGCGCCCCCTCTGCTTGAGAAGTTGCACGACTTCCCGCACCGCAGGGTCGTCCGATTTTGAGGACAACGTGTCTGTATAGCGGCGGTCGAATATGAAACGAAGGTTTTCAAGCAGCATATCAATTCCTCACATGTCAGTCCCTGCATAGGACAGGTTGAAACTCTTGTTGATGAGAGGGAAATCCGGGACTATGTTGCCTTCCACTGCTTTTTCAAGCGCACGCCAGTTCCTAAATGACGCCGAGCGGCAGGCAAGGCGCTTGATGGCTCCATTTTGGGATATTTCCACAAGGATGGTGCAGCTGCCGCGCGGGGATTCTGCCCAGCCGACACCAACTGCCGCTTCCGTGCGCTTCTTTGGCGCGGATGGCTTATCGCACAGGGTACCGGGTGGCATATTGGAAACAAGCAGCAAAATCAGCCTGGCAGACTCATTGATTTCTGCAAGCTTGACCCGAAAGCGGGATAGGACGTCCCCTCCTTCCTTTTCAATCGACTCGTTGATTGCGGTTTGGGCATAAGCGGAATACGGAAGCACTCTCCGCAGGTCAGAGTGGATGCCGCATGCGCGGGCAGGCGGGCCGACAAGCGACAGGTCCCTGGCAATTCCCCGAGACACAGTGCCTGCCTGGAATGCCCTGTCCAGGAAAGTTGAAGAGGTGAACACCATGCGCTCCAGCTCCTCAAGCGCATAAAGCATCTGCCCAAGCGTGCCTGCGATTTTTGCCGTCTTGACTGAATCAAGGTCAGCTCTCACGCCTCCCACGATGCATTGATTGTGCAGGAAGCGGCTTTTGGAAACCTCTGCATTGAGCCTCATGGCGTCTTCCCGCAAAACCGCGAAGCGTGAGGCAGGCAAAGTGAAACCGACATCGGTCGCCATGCCCCCCAGGTCTGCAAGATGGCTGTAAATGCGCTCCAGCTCCATGCAGATTGCGCGGATGGCCTCTGCGCGCTTCGGGACCTGTATTTTAAGGGCTTGCTCCACTGCAGAGCAGTAGGCGACTGAGTTGGCGATTGCTTCATCGCCGGAAATCTGCTCTATTAAAGGCAGTATGCCATCTGCCTGCTTGCCTTCTGCCGCCTTTTCAATGCCGCGATGCAGGTAAAACATCCTCACTTCCATCTTGTTTATTTTTTCCCCCAAGACGTGGAACCTGAAGTGCCCTGGCTCGATTATGCCTGCGTGCACCGGGCCCACTGCGACCTCGAATTCCCCCTCCACGCCGGTGCCTATCATGGGGTATGCATTGTTTTTGGGGCGCTTGAATGGCATCCCGCCAATGGGGTGGGTTGCAGGGAAGCCGCTTTCAGGGTGGAACAGGAGGGGGCGGGAATCCGGGATGCCTGCCAGGCGCAAGCCTGTAAGGTCCTGGATTTTTCGCTCGTCCCATAATGCCGCATTGACCGTTTCGGAAAGGGCGTCAAACGCGCTGCCCCTGGACGTGACTGCAACCATGCGGTGGATGGCTGCAACCTGGAAGAGATAGTAAACATTGAACTCCCCCCTGCCCTGGTCGGCTGACGAGACAAATGCAGAATCAAAAACCGCCCCATTTGACATGCAGGCGCGGCAAACCGGGATCAGGTATTTTGGAAGCACGCGAAAGAAAAGGCAGCCTCCTTTCTCAGACGAGTCATTCAAGCTCCCGGCCCTGACTGAAGATTCGAGGGCGCGGATGAATTGTTTTGTTTGTCCGTCCATATCATCAACCTATGATAGCGTGCACTGCCAGTTCCAAGAGATGCATGAATTGGGGAGGGGGCAGTATGCCCATGTACACCGTGAGTGCCAGCAATGCCACAAATGAAACCATCATGGTGAGGGAAGGCGAAAAAGCGGATATGCCTTCCGGCGTGGAGCCAAAGCTCATGGCGGAAACGCGGTAGAGCAGGCTGGCGAATGCAATGGTGGTGAAAATTATGAATAGGGCGGCAATCAGCATCTGGCTGGTTGACAGGGAAACTGCCAGCACTCCTAATTCCGAGAGGAAGGTTCCGAACGGTGGGCTGCCTGCCAGGCCCGCGGCAATGAAAACAAACGGGATGGCAACCAGCGGAATGATTTGCGCCGCGCCCCGGATGAATGGCATTTCCTTGGTCTTGAATGCAAATGCGATTATTCCGCTTCCAAAAAATGCCAAAGGCTTGGCAAGGGAATGGCTGACCATGTGGAACAGGGCGGCGGCGATTCCGAGCGGGCCGCCCAGGCCAAATGCGAGCGTGACAATTCCCATGTTTTCCACGCTGGAATACGCAAGCATGCGCTTGATGTTGTGCTGGAAATAGATGCGGAGCGAGCCAATGGCAAGCGACAGGAGGCCAAAGCCGATTAGGAGGCCGGATGCAAACGAGACCATGGAGTCATAAGGCGCCACGACCTGGTATGTCCTCACAATCCCATAGAATGCGATATTGAGCAGCAGGCCCGAGAGGATGGCGCTGACCGGCGTGGGCGCCTGGCTGTGCGCATCTGGGAGCCAGACGTGGAGCGGGACCAGGCCGACCTTGGTCCCGAAGCCGACGAGGATGAATGCGAATGCTATTTTGAGGAAGAGCAGGTTGGCCCCTTCCTTGACTATCATAAGGCTGTCCCAATCCCCGCCCGATGTAGAGCCGGCCGGAAGAAGGGCAAACAGAAGGAACAGTATGCCGGCAAGCGCCAGAAGGATTCCCACCGAATTGATGATGAAGAATTTCCAGGCGGCTTCGATTGCGCTTGAGTTCTGGTAGAAGCTTATCAGGAACACCGACGCCAGCGTGGTCGCCTCTATGGCGGCCCACATCACAACCGGATGGGTTGCCAGCGTGGCGGCAAGCATGGCTGCCAAAAAGAAGGAGAGCAGCCCGTAATAAAGCCCGATCTGGTCCCTCTCCACAATGTTCTCCTTCACTTCGTGGCGGATGTAGCCGACTGAATAAAGGAAGATAAAGCAGGCGACCACTGCGGTAAGCACTGTGAAAAGCCCGGAGACAGCATCCATATAGAATACCCCATAGAAATCGCGGAAGCCGACTTCCGGCCCGAGGAAGGCATTTACCGAAAGCAATGCGAAGAAGGCTGCAAGGATTGCGCCGGCGACTGCAATGGCTTCGACCTGGCGCGGGCTGCGGTGGAATACAAATGCAAGAACCCCGGCTATAAGCGGAGGGAGGATGATAAGTTCAAGCATATTTTCACCTTTTTTCCACCAGTTCGACGAGCTTCTTGGTGTCCAGCGTGCCATGGGTTTCCTTCATCTTGAATGACAGGAGCAATGTGATCCTCACCAGGATCACCAGGTCGAACAGGGTGACCAATTCGCCAATGAATGGCATGTTGATGTGCAGGGCATATGGGAGGAGCACGACCCCGTTTTCCATCATCAGGAAGCCAAGCAGCTGCAGGAGCAGGTGGGTCTTGGATGCGATGATGAGCATGCCGATGAGGATGAGCGAGACTGCCATGGGCAGCATGATTGTGGTGCCGCCCAGGACCGACGAGACTGCGAAAGACAGCGCGACTAGGACGCCTGCATAGACAAGCGCGCGGGAAGTCGTCATTGGCGCGGTCATGAAAAGAGGGTCGGCTTCCAGGTCCAATTTGAATTTTTTCCTGGCTTTCCCGAACCGGAGATAAAACTGCAGCGGCATGAGCTGCATGCCATACGACATGCTGTTGTACAGGACAAACGGGATGACGGCAATCTTGAAGATGGCAATGGTCAGCAGGAACAGGTAGTTCATGCCTTCTGCGCCGTCAATGAGGGTAATTTGGAGAAGGATGAGGACAAGGCAAATGCTCTGTATTATGTAAAGCTTGATGCGGTCACGGAAGGTGAGGCTGAATATGGAATAGATTGCGGCGAGGAGCATGGCAAGCGCCAGGACTGATTGCATCCCGCTCTCAGGCTTGACAGCGAAGATGCGCGTCAGGAATGCCAGGAGCGCAAGCAGGATGGAAAATATAAGAAGCTCGGAGACCTTGAACAGCCGCACCTTGACGCTGATGCTCTCGACTGCCGCCACAAATATTCCCAACGCCACGCAAAACGCCAGGAGGATTGCCGGCCAGAGCAGGCTTGCTTGGATGTCCCCTGGCATCAGAAGGATGCCCATAAGGGAGAAGAACAGGAATATCTTGATTGCATTTGCCCACTCTATAAGCGCAAGATTTGGCCCGGAATTTTCAAGTATCATCGCTTCATGGACCATGGTCAGTTCCAAATGCGTTGCCGGATTGTCGAACGGAAGCCTTCCTGTTTCGGCAAGTATCGCTATGAACAATGCGATGGCGATGAGCCAGTAGGCCGGGGTGGAGATCGAGGCCTGCCAGGATGCCGTGTCTGGCGCGAGGGGGGCAATGCTTAAGCTGCCTGATGTGGCTATGAGAAGGATAATGCAAAACAGCGCAGGCTCGATGAAAATGGAATACAGCATCTCTCGGCTTGAGCCCATGCCTCCAAATGCGCTGCCGGCATCGAGGCCCGAAAGCGCGGTCAGGAACCTGCCGATTGAAAAAAGATAAATGAAAACGATGATGCCTCCGGTCAATAACGGCGATGAGGAGAGGATTGGAAGCATCAATGCGGCTATGGCGATCGACACGAAGCCAACCACCGGGGCGATTGCAAATATGAACGAAGTCACTGCGCTTTTGGCGGTGCCTTTGGAGAACAGCTTCTGAAGGTCAATGTACGGCTGGATGAGGGGGCTTCCAACCCTCCCCTGGAAGCGCGCCTTGACCTTGCGCATGATGCCGATCAAAAGCGGGGCTGCCAAGAGAACGAATGCAACCTGCGCTATTGCCAGGATAAGGGTGAAAAGAATTTCAAGCATATCAATCACAAAATTGCATATGCCAATACTATGGCAAGCGTCAATATCAGGTACATCAGGTAATCATTCAGCCTGCCTGTATTGAATATCGCCGAGTGCGGCGCAACGAACTGGAATGCATTCGAAATCGGGGCGTATATATACTTGTCAAACAGGGCAGGGCCGTAAGCAGATGCGCTTTCCAGCGGGTTAAGCCACGCGTCAAGCGCCTTGGTGACCGGCATGGCAAATCCCGCTGCGGAATACTGCATGTGCGGCGTGCCGTTTGGGAAGCCGCATCCCCATGTCTCGCCAACATGGTTGTGCTTTTTCTTTGAGGAAAGCGTTAGGAGCCAGATAATCAGGGCCGAGCCTGCCAGGAGCAAGAGCAGGACCACGGCATTGGGCAGCGCCTCAGCTGATGGGACAATGGCGTTTGACGCCCCGGCGAAATGCAGGCTTTCCAGCATGCCTGATGACGCCTGCGCGAGAAGCGATGGGAAGATTCCCGCCGCGATGCAGCCAACTGCGAGAAGTGCCATGCCCAGGAGCATGGTTTTGGGCGCCTCGTGAGGGTGTTCGGCGTGTTTTGAGCGTGGTTGCCCGAGGAACGGTATCCCGAATGCCTTGACGAATGCGCCTACCGCCAGCGCGCTTGTCAGGGCAAGGGCAAGAACGGCAATTGCGAGCACGAGCGAGGTGAAATTGAAAGTTTGCACCCCTGGCTCAATGCCAGCGAGGAGCGCCTGGAAAGTCAGCACTTCGCTTGCGAACCCGTTTAACGGCGGAATCGCCGCAATGGATGCCGCGCCCAGGAAAAACAACACTGCCGTGAATGGCATGTATTTGGCAAGGCCCCCCATCTCATCTATGTTCCTCTCATGCGTTGCGTGGATGATGCTTCCTGCCCCCAGGAATAGCAGGCTCTTGAAAAGCGCATGGTTAAGGGTATGGTAAAGCGCTGCAAAAAGCGCAAGCGCGGCAAGTGCCGGCTGGTGCGCCCATGAGAAAAGCAACGCGGCGCCAATGCCGATGAATATGATCCCTATGTTCTCTATGCTGTGGTACGCAAGCAACCGCTTGATGTCGTGCTCCAGGAGGGAGTAAAGCACTCCGAATATTGAGGAAATCATCCCAAGCGCAAGAATCAGCAAGCCCCACCAAAGCTCGGCGCCATTGGCAACGCCCAGGAAATCAAAAAGGACGCGCACAAGCCCGTATATGGCGGTCTTGAGCATCACCCCGGACATCAGTGCCGAAATGTTGCTTGGCGCCTGCGGATGCGCGAGGGGCAGCCAGACATGCAGCGGGATTATTCCGCACTTGGAGCCAAACCCGAAAAGCGCAAGCATGAAAATTGCGCTTGCAAGGAAGGGCGGATAGGATGCCTGGTGGAACGAGGCAAAGTCCATGGAGCCTGACCCTGACGCTAGCGCCAGGAACATGACTGCCAGTGCAGCAGCGCCTATGTGGGCAATAAGAAGATAGATAAAACCGGCAGACTGCACGCTTTCCTCCTTGTGCTCATAAGTCACCAGGAAGTATGAGCTTATCGCCATGATTTCCCAGATGATTAGGAAGAGGAGCGCATTTTGCGCAGATACCACCAGGATCATGGACAGGAGAAAAATGTTATAGAAAAATCCGAAGCGCGCAATGCTGTATCCTTTCTTGATATACTCCGCGGTGTAGCTCAGCGAGTAGATGGAAACTGCAATGCCGACAAAGGCGATGAAAGAGACGAAAAATCCCGAGAGCGCGTCCATGCTTATCGAGAGCGAGCCGACATATTCAAACGATGCCAGGGTGAAGGCCCCTGTGCCTGCCCCTAAAATGGCCATGACCCCTGCCGCCAGTGCGAAGAGGCTGCCCAATATCGCAAAGCCAAAGCCAAGCTTCGAGCTTAACTTGGGTTTTGCTGAAAAGGCGAGCGGCAGGAGCGCACCGAACAGGAAAAAAGCGATGGAAATTGGCAGCGCATTTAAGGAAATAATTTCCAATGTCATATTCGCCACCGTATGTTCTAAGGTTTGAGTGATTAACATCATTAAAGAAAACTATATAAATGGTGCCATGCTGATGGACTGGTGCGCGCTTCATTTTTAATCCTTTTCAGGGATAAATGGCATATCTGTGTGGGCAGGCGGATTGGGAAAAAGGTGAGCTGATGGAAAACAACGCAGCGCAAGCCGAGGGCGGCATCAAAAAGCCCCCGGGCAACATCAAGAAGATAGAGCTCCACATAGTGGTGGGCTGCGCGGACGCAAGGGACGTGTCCGAAGCATTCTATACCGCGCTCGACGAGCAGCGCGAGGCGGAGCTGAAAGAGGGGACGCTGGTCGACTTCCAGAGGATGTCTGTCGCCGGCACCTTTGTGACCCCGGGCATCATAGACGAGATAAAGGCCCACATCCAGGACAAGATGCGCGAGTATTTCCCGTATTACAAATCAGGGATTCCCATCGACATTTTCGTGCACCTGACCGCGCACGGCAACGTGATGCTGAAAAAGGGCCGTCTCCACTCTACAAGGAGCTACCATGACATCGAAGTGGAAGACGCGCCGTTCAACTGCGGCATGCTCCACGCGCAGGAAGTCGCGCTGGAAATGGAGGGCATGCTGCTTTCCAAGCGGGCAGTGCTCGAATACGGCCTGCGGGGCAAGCGCCACCAGCTTAGAATCGAGACCGAGGAGGATGTCGAGAAATTGATGAAGCAGGCTTACGGCCACAACGGGACAATCGCGGGCAACTGGGTGAAAAGCATAGTGAACCTCTGCACCCATGCATACGAGCAGAAAAAGGTGCTGCGAGGGTCGCTCGATTCCGACCCGACTTTCGAGAACCTCAAGATAACGATGACGGCGGGCGTGAAGAATTACCACACGAACGAATACTACAGGGTGGACGGCAACACCCACCTGAACACCTTCCTCGACCTCGTGTACGACAGGGTCAGAAAGAGCGGGCAGGTGCAGGACGACTCGCACACCCAGAAGCAAAACCCGTCCTTAGGGATGTTCTACCATTCCGAAATACAGCAGGCGCGTGCGCTGGCGGTAAAATACTACCTCGGCATGGACCAATACCACGTCGGGCAGGTGTTTGCAATCGGGAGCATGAACGTCCCGGATTACTTCAAGACGTTCGGCCCGTACAAGAACGCCGGCTTTTTCTACGGGGTGAAGCACCTGGGCCTTCGCACCTGGATTGTGATGGGCAGGGACCTGAAGGAGGCCGAGAAGATGCAGGAGCGCATAATGAACGATCCGCTCATGGGCTATTTCATCAAGGAATTCGAAGTCTCGCTCGTGCCCATGGACAAGGATGGCAAGCGCCTTGCATAGCCTGCCCGGGGCGCGTTTCCCAACCAGCCCCTTTTTTATTCCCCCTCGATTCTAGCTTAATCCCTGAAGGTCATTCTCATGGAAGAAAAGACAAAACTCAAGTACGAGCTGAAAAAGCAGCTTGCGCACCTCAAGGCAATGAAAGGCTCAGGCACCGAGCTTATTTCAGTGTACATTCCGTCAGAGCAAGCAATACATGAGACCTCAAACAAGCTGCGCGGCGAGGCAGGCCAGGCGACCAACATCAAAAGCAAAGGCACGAGAAAGAACGTGGTGGATGCGCTTGAGAGGATTTTGCATCATCTTAAAAGCTACGGAAATGTCGCTCCGCACTCAGGAGTTGCAATTTTCTGCGGCAATGTATCTGACAACCCGGCAAAGGTGGTCATCGAGCTTTTCACCATCTATCCTCCCGAGCCGATCATGGTGCAGATTTACCGATGCGACTCGCGCTTTTTCCTGGAGCCCCTTGAGCGCACATTGGAGGTAACGGACTCATACGGGCTCGTAGTCCTTGACGGGCGCGAATGCACGCTTGCCGAGCTTCGCGGCACCAACACGCGCATACTTCATCGCCTGAATTCCACCGCGCATGCAAAAATACGAAAAGGCGGGCAGTGCCTTGCTCCCGATACTATGGTGCAGATGTCAGACGGCACGCTTGCGAGAGTGGGCGATGTCGCCGCTGGTTCGCACCTGAAAGGAGCGGATCTCTCGGAATTTTCGATAGGCGACTGGCAATGCTCAGACCGGTTTGAAACTCGCTCCAAAAGTGCCTACAAAATAGTGGCACATGCGCCGAAAATGGAAATAGTTGCAACGGCGTGGCACAGGTTTTTCACAATCGGGGAAAATGGCGTGCGGGAAACATATGCAAAAGACCTGAAAATTGGCGACAGGGTGCTGGTTGCCAAAAAAATCCACCACGATGGCAAAGACGTGGAAATCAGGTACAAGCCTGAAACGAGAATTTCGCTTGACGAGGGGGAATATGAAAGCCTGCGCTTCCGCAGAAGCGAGCTTGGCTGGCCGCAGTCAAAAGTGGCAAAAAAACTCGGCATCACGCAGATGGCAATCTGCAGGATGGAGCGGGGGGAAATTCCACTTTCTGCTGGAAAGATCAGGCAGATGTATGCACTTTATGGCCTCAAGCTCGACGAAAAGAAGTTTGCAGCGCCTGCGCTTAAGCTTCCCGCCACCTACACGCCGCGGCTTGCCTATCTTCTCGGAGTAATAGCGGGTGACGGCACGCTGGATGGGAACAGGGTAATAATTTACGAAAGCTACAACCAGATGGTTGAAAAATATTCCCGGGCGGTGCTGGACGCGGTCGGGATAATTGCGGTCTGCCGCAAGGTGGACAAGACAGGGCAGAAAGGCTCGTTTGCAAAGAAGCCCTATTACGAACTGCGCATTTACAGCAAGGAGTTTGCGGATTTCGTGGCAGGCGAAGTGCCGCAAATCCTCGCGGCATCAGACGAAAGATGCGTGCCTGTGCAGATACAGTGCTCCCCTCTCCAGGTCCAGGCCGCCTTCCTCTCGGGGCTTTACGATGCTGAGGGCTACCTACACGGGAAGCGCGTGGAAATCGCAATGCGCTCGGAAAAGATGATGCGCCAGGTTCAGTCCATTCTCCTGCGCTTCGGCATCCGCGCATCATTTTCGCAAAAGACGGTGGCTGGCAACCCGCAGTGGTGCACAAGCATTTCAGATTCCGCCTCATTGGCCATCTTTTCATCGGAAATAGGCTTTTCAAGGAAAGACAAGTCGGATGCTTTGCAGGATATCATGCACAGGGAAGTGAAGATGCAGTTTGTGGAGCAGGTGCCGGTTGACGGCAGGGAAGTGTTTGCATTTGCCCGTTCGCTCGGGCTTTCCACAAGCGACTTCCACGCGGCAAGCAATTTCTTCAGGAACAAAAAACCGCTCGGGCGGGCGGCATTCAGGAAGAATATCGAAGGCGTGCTGCTTTCCCGCGCACGCACGCTTGGCAAAGAGGGGATTGCCCGAAAGGTGCTTGCAAAGTGGCTCTCAAACGACATCGGGGTTGCGCGCGTGGCGGAAAAAATACCAATCACCGGCGAGCGCGAATACGTGGATTTGACGGTGCCAAACGCATTCAACTTCGTGGCAAACGGCTTCATCGTGCACAACAGCGCGCGCAGGTACGAGCGGCTGATAGAGGAATCCATCGAGCTTTACTACAAGCGCATCGGCGAATACATGGACAAGTACTTTGTCAACAGCGTGAAGGGCGTGATAATCGGCGGGCCAGGGCCTGCAAAGGACGATTTTTTCAAGATGTCGCCTTTCAACTACCAGATAAAGGTGCTGGGCGTGGTGGACACGGGCTACACAGACGAATACGGCGTGCGGGAAGTGATGGCAAAGTCCACCGACATCCTCTCGGAGCAGCAGGCCATACGCGAGCGCGTGATTGTCGAGAGGTTCATAAAAGAAGTGGTGGCAGGCGGGCTTGCCACATACGGCGAGGCTGAAGTAAGGAAAGCGCTCGAGTCCAAGCAGGCAAAGGAGCTTCTGATTTCCGAAGGCGTCGCCTACAAGCGCGCAAAGCTTGTGGACACCACCACTCTCGAGGCGCAGTATGTCACCTCGAAAACCCCCTTTGACCTGGCAGAAAAAATAAAGGCAATCGGCGGCACGGTGAAGGTGGAGTCTGAAGTCTCATTGGTGGACGATTTAATCTCACTTGCAGACAGGCAGGGCATCGACATCTTCGTGGTCTCGCCCGACACCGCGGAGGGCGCGCAGTTCCTTGGCAGTTTTTATGGGATAGGGGCTTTCCTGAGATACAGGTAGCGAAAGCGAACAAAAAGGTGTAAGAAGTCTGTTTTTTATCGAGATAATATCGAAGTAAGAGGAAGCCTCTTTGGTTCTTCGAGGAGAAATACATAAAATTGTATAAAGGTTTATGGACTATTCCTAAACCTGTAAAAAGCTCCTTTTCCATATTTTTAAATGGTGAGAAGTATCGGAGGAAGAAATTGAGGAAAATAAACCGACATGTGATTTATGTCATCTCGAAGTCGAGGAAAATGAATTAAAAACGTGGAAAAAGGAGAGTAGTGATGGAACTACGTCTTATGAGTGTAGTAAATGCAAAAAACTTCCTCATTTTGAGAGGGCTCTTCTAAAGCAGATTGGGAGTTTAAAAAGCGCGGTTTTGTATCTCTCAACCTTTCCCGACCATGACGATTACATTATTGAAGAAGCACAAGAAAAGGCAAAGGCAAACAAAATGAGCCAGGCGAAACTCGCTTACGAGGAAAAATAGCGACTTTCTGAGCAAGGTTCTCAATACAAGCCTTGCTCAGGAAGTCGGTTTTGCTCATAAAGTCGGGGGCTTGCTCAGAAAGTTCCAAAAACACCTCTTAATCTGCCAAAACAGCCTATTTATTCCATTGCGAATATTTCTGTCAGAAATATATTATAACATGGTTATCCAAGTAAGCTCTGGTGGTCTGAATGGCAACGAAGTTTAAATTTCGCTATATCTCAGTGCCAAAAACGGCTCTTACCTCGCTTGGCAATCCGACAGAGAAGCATCGTTTGCTTGAACAAAGAAGGAAGGCAAAAGGCGACCCATACGTGGTTGTGAAGCTGCCAGCAGACCTAAAGCAGCTTGGCAGGGAGCTAAAACAGCTTAAACTCAGTAAAGCCCTATGCAAGAAGATAATGAGGTTTGCGGCTGCCGATTGCAAAATGAGGGAGAAAATCCGCAAGCAGCGCCCAATCAAAACGATAAGCGATAACTTCCCTAATGTGTGGTTTGGAGGAGGGAAAGGGCGAAAGGCGTAAAACGGTTGCTTATAGCCTCACGTTAATTCTTGTAAAAATACGGCTTTTGCTTTTTCTTTTAATTCTTCGCTTTCTTTCATCAATCCTTTTGCTTTCTGTGAGCTAGAAACAGCAATTGAGATTATCTTTTCCTGTATTTTCTTATCTGGTATCGGGATGATTGTCTCAAGCAGCTCTTCATCTCCTATCCTTTCTCGTGAGCAGCCCCGTATAGATTATTCCCACTGTTTCAGTATATACGGCGTTCTAAGAACAGCCCACAATTCGCTCCATTGGTGGCTGCAACGGCACAAGGAGGCTTCAATATGGTGGAGGTCAGCGCAGACAAGGCATATTCAAGCAGGGACAATTACCAAGTCGTCAAGGACGTGGGAGGACGGGCGTTTATCCCTTTCAAGTCCAACGCCACAGGAAAGAGTAAAGGGACGGGGATATGGCGCAAGATGTTCCTGTATTTCCAGCTAAATCAGGATGAGTTTTACCAGCACTACCACAAGAGAAGCAACGTGGAAAGCACGAACAGCATGGTAAAAGCCAAGTTTGGGGACAAGGTGAGGAGCAGGAATGCGGTGGCAAGGGAGAATGAGCTATTGTGTAAGTTCATAGCCCACAATATTGTCGTTCTTATCCACTGACGAACCTCGGTGCGGGAGCCACTTGCCTTCAGGCAGTGGAGGAGCACCGAGGCGCGTGGCTCCCCCTTCTGTTCCAGAAGCCTCGGCCTTCAGGCCGAGGTTCGTCACGAGAGCTTTGAACTCGGAGTGAAGATAACATTTTAACTTTCGAGGATATTTTTTGAATGCTTTTCTTAGCATAGAAATCTCTTCGTCTAAGAGATATTTGGCGAAAAATTCCGCCATATTTTCCTTCCTTAGTTTGCTTTCCAGTTCGGATTCATCAAAAGATAACCCACTCTCATAAACTTTCCATAATTGCCATTTCTTTAGTTTCATAAGTTCCCAATATCGTCTATGCTGCATTTTGAACGAAGGAGGTTTGGGTTTGTGCATATGAATACCGTTTCACTAATGGTGGCAAGAAGCTGTAAAAGCTTTGCCTTCTTAAAAAAAGGATGATGAACGACGAACAGGTGGCAGCCCACGAACTAAACCGTGCGGGATTTGCAGCTACAATTGCATTCGGACTTCTCGCAGCTAGTTTTATAACTCCCGCAAACTTTCAAGAGTTTTTCCCCCCATTTCTTCAGTCAATATCGTTTATCTTTTGGATAAGTGCTGTCATACATTATTTCTATCACCTGCGTCAAGAAAAAATGCCGCCGTGGTGGCTTATTTAATTTCTGCTCAGAAAGTAAGTCGTCTGCTCATAATGTCGCTTAAACCGACTACTTTCTGAGCAAGGTTCTCAATACAGGTACTCTTATATACCACTTCTTACAGGAAAACAAGCGGCAGGATAGGCTGGGAGAGTAGGGGCCTCCCTCATCGCAAATCCCCTTTGGCGAAGCCGAATGTCCGGAGATGTTTTGGACGGGAGCGGATAAGCCCGTGCCTTAAGCGTCGACGTTTTGCCTTTCCGGACGGTTCATAGTGCCAATCGGGTCAGGCCGGAAGGAGCAGCCCTACGCATTCTGTCCCGTGCTGGGAAGATACAAGACTGAGCAGCGGTGCGGATACTGTGCGTTCCCCCCAAGGCCCGCCGGAAATCCTGCCACAATTTCTGGCTGCGCCCTTATCCTATCATTATGGCACGCCCGGTGCCCCTGCGCCGGGTTCACCAGACAGTGCGGTGCCACGTTTTGCTTATTTTTTCTGCATGCTTTTCTTGCAGGAAAGTAAAAACCGGTTTTCTCAGGCTAAAACAGCGTTGAGCGCAATATCCAGCAGCACAACGAGCGCAGCAGCAATCACAATCGCGCCTGCCGCGCGCCATGATGAAATATTGTGCGCCTTCCTTGCCACGAGGTAATATGCATATATCGTGTATACGAGTATCGCCAGGCACATCAAAAACAAAGGCAAGCTTGCAAGCAGAGTCGCAATCGAAACGATTGATCCTACGAATGCAGAGTCTCGCAATAGGAACGATGGAATGAAAATGGCAAATGCCACGCACATGAATGCCAGGAGGAGTATGTTGCTGCCGCAGAGCACAAGCGACATTGAATTTGCCTGCTTGGCATAGGTCCCGTCTCCTCCCAAAACGCGCGCAGATATGAAGACCAATGCGAACGCGAACAGTGCGGAAAGCGCGCTTGCAATCGGGCCTATGACCAGCGAGCCCAGCGCGGCTTGCGCCAGGTCAGGGCTTTTCTGGAGCCCCATGGAAAGCAAGTCCCCTTCTGAAAGCGACGAGGTAAGCACTAGCATGAAAAGGAAGAATATGAGGGAATATGCGAAGTAAAAGATAAGGAGGTTTCCCGCAAGCCCGGCCAATGTGGCGGTTTTCTCCACCTTTTCATAGGTCTCCTCCGGGCGGAAAAAGCCGGCGAGCCAGAGCTTGATTCCCTGGGATGGCAATGGCGCAGATGCGGCATCCACGGCATGTTCGAATTTTTCGGCAAAGCCGTAAATCCTCCCCATCCATCCGCCAACGCTTTTTGGGGCAGCTGGGGCGGCAATTTGAGATTTTGACTTTTTTCCCATGTGAAGCCTGCCTTTACTTGGGGTACTTTTCGGAATAGCACTTCGCGCAATAGCTGTGCGTATAGCCTGCGCCGTCGAGCTTCTGCTTCTGGTTGAGCTGCGTCAGCTCGGCGCCGCAAACTTCGCATGAGAGGTAGTTGTTGTACATTTTCACACCTTTTGCTTCTGCCGTCTTTTTGGTATTATCCGGCAAAGGAATAAAAGCCTGCTTTCATCCTAAAAGGGGTTGCCAAAGCCCGTGCGCGGGCTTTGCCATCAGATTTGTGAGCTTCGCTCACAAATACCGACCAAATCTCTGCGGAGATTTGATCGTGCTGGGGTCGCATAGCCCGGTCCAGTGCGGCAGGTTGCTAACCTGTTGTGGGGAAACCTACTCGGGAGTTCAAATCTCCCCCCCGGCGTTTTCTTTTTTTTATAACTTTGGAGAGCCTACGGCGTCAAACGCTCTACTTTTTATAGTTAATCTTCAATAAAGCATGGGTGATGGCATGTTCATTACTGCCGAGGACAACTATGCCGGGAAGTGGAAAAGCCGGATAGGGAAAAGCAAGTGGATGACCAACGAGGACAAGGCGCTTTTCCTGAGGTTTGCGAAATGGGCGCAATACCAGAAGAGGGTAAAGGTTGGCGACCGCAGGGTGGAGAAATACCGCACCGACCTCTGCATAGCAAACAACATCACAAAGAAAAGCCTGTTGGGGATGATTAGCAGCAAGAAAGCCCTGCAAGAGGCCGTCCAGGCTATAAAAAACGCCAATGACTACACCCACATAAGCAAGGAGGACTGCCTCCGCACGCTCGGTTCCGCGTATTGCTTCCAGCACTTCAAAAACGGCTCGATGGCGCGCGCACCCTGGGAAATCAGGGACATGATGGCGCTTGGGGCGAGCATGAAGGACAAGCGCGTGGCAAAGCCAGTGATAACCCGCCCGGAGATGCGCGAGCTTCTCAAATTCGGCAATACGCTTGACAAGGCGGTAATCTGCACGCTTTTCGATTCTGGAATGAGGATGGGCGAATTGCGGCAGCTCACGAAAGGCGACCTGACATTTACTGCTGAGGGCGTGGATATCAAAGTCCCTGCCGGAAAGACTGGGGAGCGCCGAATCACTGTCATTGAAGCCAAGACGTACCTTGCGCGATGGCTTGACGAGCACCCAATCAAGAAACAAGACGCGCTCCTGTGGGCAAGGCCTTCAAACGGCAGGCCCATGGACGGGCAATCGTTTGTCAACCGGATAATCAAGGCCCGCGATGCCCTGAACGAGCATCGCAAGAAGAACGGCCTGCCAAAATTTACCAAGCCAATCAACCCGCACAACTTCCGGCATTCGCGCGCCAGCGAGCTTGGCGGCGAGCCAGGCATGACTGAGCAGATACTGTGCAGGTATTTTGGCTGGGAAATCGGCAGCGACATGCCTCGTACCTATCTTCACCTTACAGACGAGCAGGTGAAGCGCGCCATTCTCAACGTGCATGGGAAAGCCAAGGATGAGCCCCTGAAGAAAATAGAAACGCACCGCGTGTGCCGCGCGTGCAAGGCTGAGAATCCATTGGGGCTTGACTACTGCGGAAAATGCGGGCAGCCGCTGGATAGCGACAGGCAGATTACGCGGATAGGGGAACTGGAGAGCGAGATTGAGAAGATGGGAAAGAAGCAGGAAGCCCAGAAAAAGGAGATGGATAGCCTCGCGCGGAAGCTGGCAGACATCACGGTTCGCCAGACCCAGCGGAGGCTCAAGGGCGAACAATGAAAGAGCGCGCTCACTCCTGTTTTTTGGACTCTCTTTCTTTCTGCGGCTCGATTACCGTAATGCCATCCTTAAGCCGAATAACGAGTGTTCCATCAGCCTCAAAGGCTTCCAGGTCTATCCAATTTTCCAATATGGCGTCCCTCAGGCAGGCAAGGCGGAAATCAAACGCGGCATTCCTTTCCTCCATGCCATAATTATTCCGTCCTGGGTCTTATTATGGCTCATGCAGAATTCGGTAACAACGAACCACATTCCAAAAATCAGGGTGTTGAGGCGCAATGGTGCTGGCAAGCCAACGCCTCACTCACATCTCGCCTCTTCTTGCCACAACCTTTATAAACCCTTTGCTACAGATACTCTTCCAAGAGGTGTAATCATGGCAACTATCGGTAGCACTATCATAGCCAATAACAAGAGCTTCACGGTCAGGGAGTCCTACAATCAGGGTGGCATCCGCGTGCCTGGCGCATTCCAGAAATACAAGGACATAATCAGGCACAAGGACCTCGATTTCGTCTATACTGACCCGCAAACAAGGCAAAAATACAGAGACGTGCTGAGGGAAATTTACCCGGTCATGTCAAGATTGATGGGCGCCAACTCAATGCACAAAGGGGAAATAGTGCCTCTTGGCGAACTCCAGAAAGAAAATGGCGTGTTCTATGTGGAGGGAGAGTTCAGGGGCGAAACAACCAGGTTCTACCTCTTTACCGAAGCGCAGGCAAAGCAAATGGGAATTGACCTCACAAAGCCCGCCTTCGCGGTCATAGAGGACGGCTACAATATCGTTGATAAAAGCAAAGACAGCTATGCTATTCATGTGCCTGAAAACGCGCTTCCCAACCTGCGCCTCTTCTATGGCAGGTACGAAAGCGGTCAGCTGAGGTATGTTGAGCAGGAGTTCAACGCTCCTCTTGGGGAAATTGCAGGTTCCTTTGATGCCACAAAAACACGTCGCCTTTACTACTACAAGCCAGGTCCTGCCGTCCGCGGCGTCGGCGACGTTCTCGGCTACTTCAGCGTCGGGGTCAGGTTCGACGTCCTCTTCGGCGTCCTCGACGACGTCAGGCCTTACCGTTTTGGGGTGTTAACTGAAAACGGCGCACCTGTGCGGGAAGCCAGTGCGATTGGCGCAAAAGTTACCAAGGCAGATGTAGAGGCAAAAATAAACGAGCTGCTTGTTGACTTGCCCAACCTGACCGATGCCCAACTGAAGCTGAAGGTTGCCGAAATTAACGAGCTTGCCAAAAGCCTTTAAAGCACCTCCTGCGGATAAGCGCATGCCCTGAAGGCAACTTCAGAGCCACACGCCCCCTCATAGTGCCCCTCTTTTTCGCATGGCGAAAAAGGGGCCCCTTTTTGCCGCAAGCAAAAAGTGGGCGGTTCTATCCGGCCATGAAATGCAGCGGCGACAGCTGGTAAGCCTGCTGCCCGCAGGCTGAACGTTTGAAGCCGCAGTGGAAGTTTTGCGTGAGTGGGCTACGGTCCGTCCTGCCGTCCGCGGCGACAACAACGATCTCGGCAACTACAACAACAGGTTCGACGTCAACTTCGGCAACGTCAACGACAACAACAGGCCTAACCGTTTTGGAATGACTCTTGGTGGCTTCAGGGCATTTCCACTCATGAAAACCTACCGCAATCTCTTCGCCAAAGTCTGCGACTATGACAATCTCTACGATGCCTTCCTTAACGCCAGCTCGGGCAAAACAAAGAAGGAATATGTCATCGAGTTTGAAAAGAACCTCAACAACAACCTTTACGCCCTCCAATGGGAACTTCTCACACGCACCTACAAGCCGCACCCGCTGACAACCTTCACCATCCGCGACCCGAAGACAAGGAAAATCTCAGCCTCGCACTTCCGCGACAGGGTAATCCATCACGCAGTCTGCAACGTAATCTCGCCAATCTTCGAATGTCGTTTCATCAGCGACACTTTCGCAAACAGGAGGGGAAAGGGCACGCTTGCCGCCTTGAAGAGATTCGGCTGCTTCACGCGAAGAGTGACTGGAAATGGAAGGACAATAAGCAGAGAGAGAGAGAGAGAGTCAAAATCCGATTGTCGGCTTTGCGCTCAAAGCCGATATCCGGCATTATTTCGAAACTGTTGACCACAGAGTTCTCCTTTCCATCCTGCGCAGGAGGATAAAGGACGAGGACTTGCTCTGGCTCATCTCGCGCATCCTCGAAAATCACAAAACGGATACGCCCGGCAAAGGAATGCCATTGGGGAATTTGACAAGCCAATTTTTTGCAAACGTCTATCTTTCCGAGCTTGATTATTTTGTGAAGCACAAGCTGCGCGCAAAATATTATCTGCGCTATGTTGACGATTTCATAATACTGCATCGTAGCAGGAAGCAATTGGAAGAGTGGCAAATGCAGATTGACGCCTTCCTGCGCGAAAGCCTCAAGATAGAACTCCATCCTGACAAGACGAAAATAATTCCGCTTGATTCAGGTGTGCAGCTTCTCGGCTTCAGGGCATTCTACCATTTCCGCATCCTGAAGAAAAGCAACGTGCGCAGGGTTTTTGGCAGGCTTGCGCTTTTCAGGTCAAAATACGCGCGAGGAGAAATCGAGCAAAGCAGGATACTCCTCTCAAACTCTGGCTGGCAGGGATATGCGATGATGGGGGACACATACAGGCTGCGCCACGAGGTGGAAAAAGAAATCGAAAACATGCTCGCGCAGCCAAAAATCGGAATTGCCGCGACTTCCTGAAATCGGGCGCGACATTGTGCAGGTCAAAAGCCCCGCGTTTTTTAGGGGGTATAAAAGTTGCGTTTCTTCGTCGGCACGCCCAGCAGGTCATGAATCCAGCTGGTTAAAGTCCAGCTTGAATTGAGGTGATGTAACCCAGCCTTATTCAATAGCCAAGATTGTAGGTGGCACGTCGGTGACGATGTGTCTGAAGGCTCTGAGGCAAACTT